>JACRCA010000049.1 GCA_016234425.1 Deltaproteobacteria bacterium
GGAAGATTCCCGCAGCCGAGGTTTTGCGGCCATCCGAAGCAGAAGGCCTTCTCCGGCCTCTGGCCCAGCGCATCGCCAGCGCGGTGGCCATGCCCCTTTCATTCGTGGAGAGCAAATTGGGTAAGCTCTCAGACCGGGGGCTCATTATCTGTCAAAAAATTAAGGATTTTTACTGCTGGCAGTGGAAGGAAGGGTAGGAGGGATACAATTGCTCTCCCCTTCAAAGATGCCACCCTCGTCGATGACGAGTTGAGAGGTTTGGATTTTTCCAAAAAGCTTTCCGGTAGGTGTAATATGGGCATGGGTGGAGACCGCCACCCTTCCCTCTACCCGGCCGCAGAGGATCAGAGTTTCTACGTCCATCTCCCCTTGAAGTAAGCCTTTCTCGCCGACGATCAGGGTTCCCTGGCCGATGACCTTTCCTTGCAAACGGCCATCCAAGCGCACAACTCCTGCGCCAAATTTCAGCGTACCTTCTACCCAAAGGCCCTCCCCGATCAGGCTGATCGCTTGTTCTTCTCCGGAGAAAAGACTGCCCAAAAATTTCTTGCGTCTATTTGCTTTAATCGCAGAAAATGCTGCATCCATCAAACGCTGCCTTGGCCACTTCTCTCTCATTCTTCCGGGAGGTCTGTAGATTTCTTCAAGAGTAACTGCCCTTCTGCAGAATAGATATAGACCGTCAACGTTTTAAAGACCCCTTCTGGGGAAGCGTCAAAAAAAGCCTCCACGAATTTTTGTCTTCTGATCTCAAAGCTTCTCCCTTTCTCTGGCTGCTGGGGAATGCCTTTGCTCAAGGGCATCTCCGGAATAACCCGGTAGATGGGAGTGCGGAGGGCCTCATTCTTAGCGACCATGGCCAATGTCCCGGTGATGGGAATATTCTGAGGATTTTGATTGGTTAAACGAAATCTTACGGAAAATCCCCCTCCCTTTGCCCGGCGGAAGACCTTCAGGTCATCGATGCTCACAGGGGAGGAGACGGCCAGGAGGGGCGTTTTTTCCGGAGAGGGCTTCCGCAATTTTTTCTCCAGGGTGTAGATCTGGCTCGTCAGGTTTTTGACCTGATCAACCAGATGGCTTTGCCCGTAAAGGAGGGAAAAGTATTCGTAGGCGAAGAAGGCGAAAGCAGAGGCGAAGACGATCCCACCGCAGGCGAGAATGATTAATGTTCGCTTCTCTATTCGCAGGGTGCGCACCTCATCGAGCGAACGCATGATGATAATGAGCCAGGAATCTGATTTCATCCGCTCATCTTCCCTCAAGGGAAAAGTTGCAATTTTGCTAAAAAATACTGAATTTAGCAGGAGTTGTCAAGCCCAATCCACTCTTGCTACTCCCAGTTCCACGGCTGGCGGGGTTTGCTTCGCCTGGGCCGTGACAAATTTTTCGTTTTGTATTGGAGCGTAGTTCGCTTAATATAATAAATATGCCATTTTACGGAAGTTCAAAACAGAAAGGCGGCGACGTCATCCCGTGAAAACCGGGGCGAGACTTTTCCCCCCTTTTCTTCTGGCTTTAATCTCCTTCTGCTCATTTCTGTCCGCTGCCTCTGCGGCTAGTCCGCTCCAGGAGACCCTCTCCAATGGGTTGAAGGTATTCGTCTTGGGAAACCCCGGCACTGCCTCAGTTTCCGTGGATCTTTGGGTCAAAGCGGGTTCCCGGTACGAATCCCCTCCATTCAATGGCATATCCCATTTCGTGGAGCATCTCCTCTTTAAGGGAACTTCCCAGCGTACCGCCAAGGATATCTCTCGGGAAATTGCCGCGGTGGGGGGTTTGCTCAACGGATATACCCACTGGGAATACACCCAGATACACATTTCTCTTACCCCTCTTCACCTTGGCCTTGCTCTGGAAATTTTGGGGGACATCGCCCAAAATTCGCTTTTGACTGACGAGATGATCGGGAAAGAGAGAAAGGTTTTACTTGAGGAAATTTCTCTGGGTAGTATCTATCCCCCCAGCTACGTTCTCAACCTGGTCTCCAAAACTCTTTTCCCAGGAAACTCCCTGGGCATGCCCATTTCTGGAACCAAGGATACGGTCACGGCTATGCAGCGCCAGGACCTCAGGCAGTTCTACAAACGCCATTACGTTCCGAATAACACTCTTCTCACGATCATCGGCAACATAGATTCCCATGCCGCTCTGGCAAATGCCCGGGAAAAATTTGAGTCCTGGCCAATGGGAGACTCTCTTCCTTCCCCCTTTTCTCCTCCCTGGCGTCAGAATGAACTCAAAAAAGTGCGGGAGAGAAAATTTCTCGATCAGGCCATCGTGGTCGTGGCCCTCCGGGCCATGGGCCTGAGGGACCCAGACCGCCCAACCTTTGAGATTATTAACGCCATTCTCGGGTCAGGAGGCCATTCTCGCCTCTATCAGGAAATACGCGAAAAAAGAGGCCTTTCTTACCTGGTTGGTTCCCTGTACCATCCCCTTTCAGACACAGGGCTATGGGCTACTTACGCCGACACTGACCCGAAGAACATAAAACAGGTTCAATCCCTCATCTTCCAGGAGTTTCGGAAAATTCGGGAAGAACCCCTCTCCCCCCGGGAGCTCGAGGAGATAAAAAGTTATATCCAGGGCCGGACCCTCATCCGCCACGAAACCAATGTAGCCCTGGCTGATTTCATCGGCCCAAGACTCCTTGCCGGATCGGGGGAATTGCCCGGAGAATTTTTGAGGAAGGTGCAGGCCGTGAGCGCTGAGGATGTGATGAGGGTGGCGCGAAACTGTCTGAGAGAAGATCAGTTTAACATAATCATCCTAAGACCCTATCCGGGTTTACGACTGTTCCGAGGTCTTTTTTAGAGAAAGAATGGGGAGAGGGGGGGAATTTGACTTTCCCTGGCAATTCTAATAGCATAATTCTTGACATTCATCCCTTAAGAGTGTTTAAATAGCCAAATTTATTTCCAGAAATATTCTGATTTATTTTCAAGTGTTTTCTTTCTTTTGGGGAGCCATCTTTGGGATAGGGATTTATTTTGCCTCCGCTGAGGTGGCCGAGGCAAAGGAGTTCATCCGGGTACTCCTTCTCCGGGATGTCTCCCGCTTAGAAGTGTCTGGCCGGGGATTGGTCTTGCAAGACCTCAAGACAGGTCAAAGGTTCTTTAAGAATACAAGGTTTTCTTCTCTGACCGTTAAGCGAGAGGCCGGAAATCGTCTCAGGGTTGAGGGGTATCCGATCTCTGCGCGGGAATTTTTGTTATCCTCATCAAACGGACCTGTGCTCCTCAACGGCCGGCGCTACCGGGATAAACTTAAGATCTTTCCCGGCCAAAAACGAGATCTATGGGTGATCAACGAGCTGCCGCTGCAGGAATACCTTGTCGGTCTGATTAATTACGAGATTTCTTCCGAGTGGTTCTTGGAAGTGGCCAAAGCTCAGGCGGTCGTGGCCAGGACCTATGCTACCTTCCAAAAAAGAATTCGCTCGGGCGAACTGTATGACGTGGAATCCGGGGTGAACGACCAGGTCTACGGGGGGATTGACCGAGAAGATGAGCGATCACGACGGGCCGTAGACGAAACGGACGGGGAGTTACTCCTCTACCAGGGAAATCCGATATTCGCCGTCTACCATGCCTGCTGTGGGGGGAAGACAGAATCGCCCGAATATCTCTGGTCTGGAAACTTTCCCTACCTGAAGGGCACCCATTGCAGTTTTTGCCTCGATTCCCCCCACTTCTACTGGAATTACCAGGTGGACAGGGAAACCCTCGGGAAGGCCCTTAAAAGCGTGGGCTTTTCAGGTTCTGTGGTTTGGGGAATTGAAGTTGTTGAGCGGAGCCCGAGCGGCCGGGTCTTGCAGCTTCTGATAAAGGATGGAAAAAGCCTGTTTCAGATCACGGGGAAGGAGCTTCGGCGTGTCCTCGGGTATGACCTTCTCCGGTCTACCAACTTTGTGGTGCAGGAAAGCGGTGAAGATTATCTCTTCTCCGGCCTTGGCTGGGGGCACGGCATCGGGATGTGTCAATGGGGAGCCAAAGGAATGGCTGAAAAAGGAGCGGACTACCGGGGCATCATTCATTATTACTATCAGAAAGTAGAAGTAGGAAAATCTGGGAGATGAGACTTCAGGATTTCGATTACTATCTCCCGAGAAGGCTGATCGCTCAGCAGCCCCTTCCAGAAAGGGATCGTTCGCGATTGATGGTTCTGAACCGGCGAAGCGGGTCTGTGGATCATCGGCTCTTTTCTGACCTGCCAAAGTATCTTCAGCCAGGCGATGTTTTGGTCATCAATGAAACAAAAGTCTTGCCTGCTCGCCTAATTGGGAAAAAGGAAAGCGGTGGGAGAGTGGAGATTCTCCTGGTTCGCAAAAGGCAGCGGGCGGAAGGCGACGCGACTGCTGACGAGGATGGTGCCGAGTGGGAATGCCTGGTGCAGAGCTGCGGAAAATTGCGCGACCAAACCCGGGTTCTTCTGGGCGGGGAGATTTGGGGTGAACTCGTGGGGAGAACACCTGCAGGACTCTGGAGGCTACGGCTGAAAGTCAAGGGGAAAGATGATCAGGCCTTGTGGCGGATCGGTTATCCGCCCCTTCCTCCTTACATCCGGCGCAATGGCGACCCGGCGATGAGGACCAGGGATTCTGAGCGCTACCAGACGGTCTACGCGCGGGAGGAGGGGGCTATCGCCGCGCCTACGGCTGGCTTGCATTTCACCGAGGCCCTGCTCGATGAAATCGAGGGGAGGGGGATTTGCATTCTCCCTCTGATCCTCCACGTGGGCCTCGGGACTTTCCTCCCCGTAAAGCAGGAAGAGATTGGCAAGCATCGCTTAGAAGGCGAATTTTTTAAAGTTCCGCGGAAAACAGCCGAGGCAGTCAATGCTGCCCGGGTCCAGGGCAAAAAGGTTATAGCCGTGGGAACCACCGTCACCAGGGCTTTGGAGTCTGGCGTCGATGGAAAAGGTACCATCCGGGCAAAGCGTGGGGAAACAGGACTATTCATTCTTCCAGGGTATCATTTCAGAGCCGTGGATGCCCTCATCACCAACTTTCACTTGCCCCGTTCTACGCTCTTGATGCTGGTTTCAGCCTTTGCCGGAAGAGAGTTTATCCTGGCCGCTTATGAGGAAGCCATCAGAAAAAATTACCGGTTTTACAGCTATGGAGATGCTATGTTGATCCTCTAAGAGTGCCTAAAATGCCTAAAGTGCCCTAAAGTGCCTGAAGTTTAGGAAGGGCAAGGTTGAATTTTACTGACACTGACACTCACACTGGCACTGTTTTTTATGAAGTTTGAAATTTTGAAGAAAGATCGAAATTCCAGGGCCCGCTTGGGGAAATGCTACACCCCTCACGGCGTTTTTCATACTCCGGCCTTTATCCCTGTGGGTACTCAGGCCACAGTGAAGGCTATGACCCCGGAGGAACTTCGGGCGATGGGGGCGGAGATTATCCTCTCCAACACCTACCACCTCTATCTGAGGCCAGGACATGAGCGCATACGCCGCCTGGGGGGGCTGCATCGCTTCATGCATTGGAACTACCCGCTGCTCACAGACAGCGGGGGATTCCAAGTTTACAGCCTCAACTCTCTGGTGAAGGTTTCTAAGGAGGGTATCTACTTTCAGTCTCATATCGATGGCTCGCGCCATTTCATCTCCCCGGAGAAGTGTGTCGAAATACAGGAGGCCCTGGGGGCGGACATCATCATGTGTCTGGACGAATGTACGGCTTACCCTGCCTCCCACGAAGAAGCAGGGCACTCCCTGGAAATAACCCTGAACTGGTCCCGGCGGTGCAAGGAATCCCACCGGGATCAAGGTCAGGCTCTTTTTGGAATCGTCCAGGGAGGAATGTATGCCGATCTCAGGAAGAGGAGTGTTGAAGCTCTGACAGAAATTGGCTTCGACGGGTACGCCCTCGGAGGCCTGAGCGTGGGGGAAAGCAAAGAGACGCTGTTCCAGGTTGTAGCCGAGACCGCTCCTCTTCTGCCCCCGCAGCACCCCTGCTATCTCATGGGCGTGGGCATGCCAGAAGACATTCTGGAGGCGATCCAGCAGGGGATCGATATGTTCGACTGCGTTCTGCCCACGCGCAATGCCCGCAATGGAATGCTCTTCACCCGCTGCGGAAGAATGGTCATCAAGAACGCCAGCTATGGGGAAGACCCTTTACCCATCGACCTTAGCTGCTCATGCTACGTCTGTCGGCATTACAGCCGGGCCTACCTCAGACATCTTTACCTTTCCGAGGAGATTCTGGCTTTGCGCCTGAATACGATCCATAACCTCCATTTCTATCTGACCTTAATGGAGGATATCCGCCAGGCCATCTCCGCAGATTGTCTGGACAGATTCATGCAAGATTTTAAATTGAAGTGGGAAGCGGGAGAAGAAGAGGAAGGCTCTCAGAAGGAACTTAGTACCCCCACCCTCGCCTTTCCCCTGGAGGGGGAGAGTAAGGAGAGGGTGAACCAGTGCGCAAAACCAATAAGGAGGGGAATTTGATGTTTAATGATTTAGCCTACGCAATGGGGGGCGCGCCCGGAGGCGCTCAGGGTCTGGGAAGCTTTCTTCCCTTGATCTTAATGTTCGTAGTTTTTTATTTTCTGCTGATCTGGCCGCAACAGAAGAAGGCCAAAGCCCACCGCCAGATCCTGTCCACTCTCCAAAAGGGCGAGACCGTCATAACGTCTTCCGGGATTTATGGGACAATCACGGGCCTAACAGACACGGTGGTCACCCTGGAGATCGCCGAGAGGGTACGGATCAAGGTTGCCCGCAGTGCTATCGCCGGGAAGGTGCAGGGTCCAGTCTAATAGAAGCGATGAGCGTTGTTACCGTCCATCACCTCAAGCAAAGCCCCAAGGTGATGCATTATATCCAACAGGCTGATCGTTACCTGGAACGCATCGGGTACACGGAGCATGGTCTCAGGCATGGTCAGATTGTCTCTTCCCTGGCCGGGAAGATTTTGAGAAAGTTGAATTATTCACGGCGGCGCGTGGAACTGGCGGCCATTGCCGGACTCCTGCACGACATCGGAAATTTGATCAACCGGCAGGAACATCCCATCTCCAGCGCGCTGCTGGCCAAAGGCCTGTTGGAGGAGCTGGGTATGCCAGATGCAGAGGTTCTCGACGTGGTCATGGCCATCGGGAACCATGAAGAGGGACAGGGCGAGGTCACGGACGAAGTCACCGCGGCCCTCCTCTTGGCTGACAAAGCCGATGTCCACCGCAGCCGGGTGCGCACCCGCAAATACCTGAGCGTGGACATCCACGACCGGGTAAACTTCGCGGCCACGAAGGCCACCTTGCAGGTGAACCCGAAAGAGCGGATCATAACATTGAGGCTAACGATCGACACAGCCATCTCGCAGGTGATGGAATACTTCGAGATTTTTCTATCCCGCATGCTGGCTTCCCGGCGGGCTGCCGAGTTCTTGAAATGCCGGTATGCTCTGTTTATCAACCGAGTGCAATTACTTTAACCCAACTCTCCTCCTTCTGTTCAAGAAAGGAGGGGGTGAGAAGGAGATAAATATGTGGAGAAGCATCCAGTGGCGAGCCAGCCTGATCGCCTTTTTCCTGGCTCTATCAATCCTTTTCCTCGTGCCCACCCTCATCGACCCTCTCCCTAAGTGGTGGACAAAGGTCATGCCCTCGGAGAAGATTCACCTGGGTTTAGACCTCAGGGGAGGGATGCATCTCTTGCTCGAGGTAGAAACCCAGAAGGCGGTCGATAGTGCCTTGGACAAATATGCCAGCGACATCAAAGGCACCCTGACCAAGAAGGATATCCCTTTTCATCAGGCGGAGCGAACCTCCGAGGGGAAAATCTCTATCCTTCTGCCAGACAGCAAAGCCAACGACCGCTTCAGCCAAATTCGTTCTGACCAGTACTCCAACCTGAAAGTGGCCTCCTTTGGCCAAAAGGAGGAAAAGTTCCAGTATCTTCTGGAGATGAGCTCTGCAGAAGCCAGGTCCATTGAAGAGTCTGCCATCCGCCAGGGGCTGGAGACCATCCGCAACCGCATTGACCAGTTCGGGGTCTCAGAGCCCGTGATTGCCCCTCAGGGAGAGAATCAGATCCTCGTTCAGCTCCCGGGCATCAAAGATCCACAGCGGGCCATCGAGCTCATCGGCCGCACAGCTCTTCTGGAGTTTAAACTGGTGGACGATGAGAATAGCTTGGAAGAAGCTCTCAAGGGAAACATTCCGCCGGGAGACGAGATCCTTTACCAGAAGGTTATCGATAAGGACACGGGTGTGGTCACCCGCCGTCCTTTCCTTCTGAAGAGGCGCGCTTTAATGACTGGCGACGTCCTCACGGATGCGCGCATGCGCATCAAATCGGACTTTAACGAACCGTATGTCTCCTTAGACTTTGACGCTCGCGGAGCCCGGCTCTTCGACCAGATTACGGCGGAGAATGTGAAGAAGCGCTTGGCCATCGTCCTGGACAACAACGTATATTCGGCGCCGGTCATTCAGGAACGCATCAGCGGAGGCAAGGCCCAGATCACGGGCTCCTTCACTCATGAAGAGGCTGCAGACCTGTCCATCGTTCTTAGGGCTGGGGCTCTGCCTGCTCCGGTGAGAATCATCCAGAACGTTACGGTAGGCCCGACGCTCGGACAGGACTCCATCGACAAGGGGATCCGTGCAGCCATCATCGGTTCCATCCTCGTGGTGGTCTTCATGGCCGTTTATTACGGCCTCTCCGGACTGATCGCGGACTGGGCCTTGGTCCTGAACATCATCTATCTCATGGGAGCTCTGTCTTCCATGCGAGCCACTCTCACCCTTCCGGGCATTGCTGGAATCATCCTGGCCATCGGAATGGCCGTAGATAGCAACGTCCTGATGTTCGAGCGCATCCGCGAGGAGCTGCGTCTGGGGAAGACGGTGCGGGCTGCCGTGGACGCTGGCTACGATAAAGCCCTTTTCACCATCATCGACTCTCACGTCACCACGCTGATCACGGCCGTGGTCCTCTTCCAGTTTGGCACTGGACCGATCAAGGGCTTTGCCGTCACCCTCAGCCTGGGCGTGATGATTAATCTCTTCTCCGCTTTGATTGGCACGAAAGTCATCTTCGATTGGATCAATTTCAGGAAGCAGCTCAAGACCCTGAGCATCTGATGAAAGGATGGAACCCTTAGATGGGCATCGAACTCTTGGGCAAAACAAATATCAATTTTATCGGCCTGCGGAAATACGCCTTTTTCCTTTCCGCTATTCTTGTGACGTTGGGAATCATCGCCCTGGTTCAACTGATCCGCGGCCAGGCCAACCTGGGCGTTGACTTTGCGGGAGGAACTTCCGTCCAGCTAAAATTCGAGAAATCTTTCCAGCTGGACAAAGCCCGCCATATCTTAGAAGTGAGCGGCTTCAAGGATAGCGAACTTCAGCAGTTCATCGAGGGGAACAAGCTCCTCATCCAGGTCAAGAAGGCCACCAACATTCCCATGGGAAAAGTGGCTGATCGGATCGTGGAGATTTTTGCCAAGGAATTTGCCGACAATAAATTCGCCGTGGACAGCACTACAGAGATCGGCCCCAAGGTGGGCAAGAACTTACAACACGACACCCTCATCGCTGTGATCCTATCAGCCATCGGCATGATCATTTACCTGGCCTGGCGGTTTGAGTTTTCTTTTGGCGTGGCCGCGGCTATGGCTACCTTTCACGATGTCCTCTCCGTTCTGGGAGCCTTCTACCTCCTCGGGAAAGAAGTAAATCTTCTCCTCGTTACGGCTCTGCTCACGTTGGCCGGTTATTCTTTGACCGACACAGTGGTGGTCTACGATCGCATCCGCGAAAACCTCCGCCTGCGCCCCAGGGACCCTCTGGGGGATGTGATGAATGGTAGCATCAACGAAGTCCTCAGCCGAACCATCGTCACCTCCACCACTGTGTTCCTGGTTTGCCTGGCACTGTTTTTCTTCGGCGGGGAAGTGATTCATGACTTCTCCTTCGCCCTGCTCATCGGCGTGGCCATCGGGACTTATTCTTCTATTTTTGTGGCCAGCCCCATCGTTTACGAGTGGCGCAAGAAAAAGAAAATCCGCATCCGCACGAAGCGCTAAAAACAGATGGGGAGATGGGGTTTAAACTTCTTCAGTCTTTCAGCCGCCTGTTGGAGGGTTTCCATCTTTTTGGGAAAAGCGAAACGTACCTTGGTCATGCCCCGTTCCGGACGGCTGTAGAAGCAGCTTCCCGGAACAGTAGCTACTCCAATTTTCTCCACTAAATAGAAAGCACAATCCACATCATCCTTGAAGTCAAAATGCCCCACGTCTGTCATGATGTAGTAGGCCCCACCGGGGCGGTAAACGCGAAAGCCCACATCCTCCAACACTTTAAGGAGGAAATCTCTCCGCTCTCCGTACTCTTCCGCCAAAGTCTGGTAGTAACTGGGTTCCATTCGCAAGGCGGCCGCTGCGGCCTCTTGTAGTGGATGAGCCGCCCCCACGGTTAAGAAATCATGGACCTTGCGGATGGAGGCGGTCAATCGTTTTGCAGCAATGGCCCAGCCTACGCGCCATCCTGTCAGGCTGTAAGTCTTGGAGATCGAATTGATGGTGATGGTTTGATGGCGCATGCCCGGAAGGGAGGCGATGCTGATATGTCTGGTCCCATCGTAAAGGATATGCTCGTAGATCTCGTCGGTCACAGCCACGACGCCCCACTTCAGGCATAAGTTGGCGATGAATTGCAGCTCCTCGCGGGAAAAGACCTTGCCCGTTGGGTTGTTGGGAGTATTGATCACGATGGCCTTGGTGTTGTTGTTGAAGGTCCGAGTCAGCTCCTGCTCATCAAAGTGCCAGCCTGGTTCATGGAGGGTGATAAATCGCGGCCTGGCCCCGCAAAGGATGGTGTCCGGGCCGTAGTTCTCGTAGAAAGGCTCAAAGACGATGACTTCTTCCCCGGGGTTGACGATGGCCATCAGGGATGCGATCATACACTCGGTGGAACCGCAGCAGACCGTAATTTCTTTTTCCGGGTCCATGGCCACTCCGTTATAACGGACAAATTTTTCAGCGATAGCCTGGCGCAAGGCTGGCGTTCCCCACGTGATCGCGTATTGGTTCGCATCTGCCCGAATGGCTCGGATGGCCGCTTCTTTGATTTCTGCTGGTGCCGGGAAGTCGGGAAAGCCCTGAGCCAGATTAATCCCCTGATGCTTGAGGCACACCCGGGTCATGTCGCGGATGACCGATTCTGTGAAGCTCATAGCCCGCTCAGAAGAAAATTCCTTCATGCTCCCACCGCTCCTCTTCCGATGACGAAATAGAATGAAAAGAAATATATAAGATGGGGGGTCGTTCGTCAACCCCAATCCCCTCCTTCCTCCAATTTTTCAGGTTTTGCTAATTGTTTCTGGACATCCTTGCCATCATCCGGTTTACAATGAAACCACAGAGACCACAGAGAGATACTCTGTGTTCACCAAAAGAGTTTCATCTTTTTAAGTCCATTAAAATTTATAAATTCTCTGCGACCTCTGTGGTTATATTTTGACAATACTCGGGTGATCGAAGAAGGAATTGGGCATGAAAATGAGCGCCATCGAGATTGAGGTGGGAAGAATACGCCCGAACCTTCGCCTCAACATCGAATGGCGTTTTCCTCGAGGAGGGTTTGGGATAAGCCATAAGTTTGGATAAAAAGAGCATAGGGCATAGAGCAAAGGGCAAAGAGTCAAAAGCTATTGGCTCTATGCGCTCTGCGCTAGGCTCTTTGCCATTTGCGATTTTGGAGGTGAATGATGGGAATGAAAAAAGGTTCATGGATTTGGATCACCCTGTTGCTTTTCGTTTCTTCGGCAGGATGCGCAGCAATTCCTGTGCGAGAGGTGGTCAAGGTGAACCTCAGCCTTCCGGTCGGGAATATCGGAGGCAATCAATTCACCGGCATTCGGTATCCCTTTAAAATCTCAGCTCCACCAGTTTGGAGGATCGCCACCGCCTACCCGAAGTTTATGGTGGAATTGGGCTATGAAAAGGAAGGGCTGGAGGAATCGGAAGTCTTCGTGTTTAATCCAAACACCCAATCGAACCTCCAGATCGATTTCACCCCGGCTGGACGTTATTCCACCTTTGACCAGAAAACGATCCAGGGTCTCACCACCGCAGCCTTGGGAAGTTTAAAAGAAGAGTTGCAGAAAGACTACGGGAAAGATATTCAAATAGAGATTGGTCCTACTGAGCCTTATTCTTTAAAAGGAGTTCCTTTTGCGGCTAAGAAATATGCCACCTATACTTGGCAAGGTGTGAAGCGCGAGCAAGGATGGATTTATGCCTTCGCCGAGCCATACCAGATTTTTATCCTCTACATGATCCTGGAGAAAGACGGAACGAACGATCGTCAGGATATCAAGGCCATCCTGGATTCTTTTGAGTACATTCCTAGGGAAGTAAAATAGGTAAGTAGGTCTTATCTCCTTCCAATTTATTCATGTTCTCTCCTCTACGATGAGGCTTGGCCTCCAGGGGAATCTTTTCCGCGGATGTCTGGATCATCAGCCCGGCCAGAGGAGGGAAGAGGATTCCCTTCCTCCAAGTGGCCGTGGTTAAAAAGATTTCCCCATCCTTTATCTTGCAACCCTTTCCCTCAATTTCAAAAGATCCTAATTATTTTAACATCCCAACCTCTTTGAAGTATCTTCTGGCACCTGGATGCAAGGGCATTTCGGACATGACCAGGGCATATTCTTTCTTCAAGATTTTAAAACTTGGGTCTTTTTGTACCTCGGACAGATTGTTCCAGAAGGCTTTGGTGAACTGATAAACCAGTTCTTCTGGAACGTCATCCCGGGTGAA
>JACRCA010000045.1 GCA_016234425.1 Deltaproteobacteria bacterium
AATATTCATGGGAGTAAGGGTCCGGCCACGGCAAAAGTATCCATGAAAGAATAAAAAGATTATGATGGAGGCTGGCAATTATGAAGATCGGGGGAGTCTCAATCATCCTGATTCTGGGAATTGGCAATTTTGTTCTATTACTCTTTCAACTCAGTTCGGGGCTGCGATGGATAAAAGTGCCTTTTAATGTACATAGAAAAACCGGCATAGCTTTATTTGTCGTGGCTGTCATCCACGCCACTTTGGCGATTTTGGCGCTTTAGGGGTAGAGGAAAAAAGTTGACCGCGGAAATATCTGTTTCAGCCCAAAAATTGGCTCTCGCCCGGGAGCTCCTTGATGATATTGAGCTTGGAAGACTTGCCCTCGAAAACCTTCTGCTAAAAACAACCAGGCTCGCTCGAATGATCGGAGATCAGGAAACTCAAGAATGGCTGGAATGCGAACTCTCGGGCTTCATTCCCGATGATCCAGTATCCCTGAAATACATGATGATCACAGGGAGGTGGCTCGATCAGGCCAAGAATCAAGGCTATTGGCAATCTCTGACCCAAATCGATGCGCAAATAACAATGAATAAATTGCAGATCCAGCAATTGCAGGTTCCGAATATTGTATTTGTACCATCGAGATCGAGCGCCCCCGAAGAATTTAGCGAATCTTTGGAACATTTTAAAAAGGCGGCAACGTCACCCATTAACCGGGTTTTGGAGCATCTCAAGATCTTAAATGCAGAAGTTGCCAGACTGAGCGGGATCCGGGCAAAAATTCTCGCCCAACTACACGCTTTTATTTCCAAAGCCTATTATGAGCTGGCATTTGGCAACCTGCAGGAAACAATCTTCGAACGCCAAAGGAAGCTGGTGGATGCCCGGCTGGCCGAAAGCTGCGGGTCCGTTCTGGAAGAGTTTCAGGCAATTTATGATCGTTTAATCCATGGCGCACCGGAAGCGATCAGCCAAGCCTTGAGCATCTGCCGTCGATTCATGAATGCTTTTGCCGACTCAATTTACCCGCCCACGAACGAAACCATTCGTATCGACGGGAACGAGCTCCCATTGACTGCAAAACATCCCCTGAATCGACTTCTGGTCTTCATCCATAAAAACTGTGAAAGTCCCTCGAGACGCCAGCGCTTGCAACACACTCTTAACGATCTGTATGACCATGTAACTTCAGGAGCAACAGCGCAAATAACGCCAGATGAGGCCCGATTCTTGTTCCTCCGAACCTATATCATCCTTGGGGAAATCTTATCCCTGAAAGAGGGAAAAACGGGGAAGCCTGAAGACGAACGGTAACTCTACGGCAGACGGATTTCTACCTCGCTTCTGGAAAGACACATCGAAGGCCAACAGAAGGCCATCCATGCGGGCCTTCGAGTTTACCCGTTCATTCCCGTAGATGCCGATCTGTCGATAGCATAAGCAACCGGGCACGATCGCGACTCCCGCCATAAGGGCTTCCGCCAATAGGTGCCGGAAGATCTCCCGGGAGGGTTTTTCTTTTTTCAGGATTGGCCGTTGAGCGTCACCCCGGGAAATGGGGATACAGACAAAGGGGCAAGATGTTTCTCTTTACTCCGGGGAGTGGCTTATGCCGAGAGCAGCGGCCGCAGGTTGCGCACGGACTCAACTTTGTCCAGCTCCCAGATGGTCCTGATGAGAGACTTGGCCCGCTCCGTCCCAAGGACGTCCTGGAGGAGGTCCAGGGACTTGGCCTCGACCTCCTCGCGGGTCATAGGGTTGTCCGCTGTGCCGCGGACCGACGGAACCAGTTTCTCCACGGTCTGTCCATTGGCCAGATTGACCCGTACCAGGCCGGGGCGCTGCCGTTCCTGCCCCGAGAACTGCGGGTCGCCAATGAGGTTAACGCGAGCCTGCACCTCGAGGACCCTGGGGTCTCCCATGCGCTCGTACGTATGGGCTGCCTTGAACGTCAACTGGCCGTCCAGCAGGATCACAGCCATAATATACTGGCAGTTGATGTCCGGCATGTTACGGTTGTTCACCACTTGCGCGCCCTGGGGCGGCAGGTTGACGTCAATCCTCTTGACCTTGTCAGCAGTCAGCCTATGCTCCCGGACCAGCGCCGTCATGGCCTCGGCGGCAGCCTGGATTGGAGACCCGACACAGAACTTCTTGATGTTTGTCACTAAGATCTCATAGTGGCTGCCCAGGTTGTCAATCCATTTGGGCAGTTCATCCCTGGCGGGGCAGAAGATTTCCAGAAAGTTATTGGCGCCAGAGAAGACGTCGTCCTCGCCTGTGAACCCATACTGGGCAAACAGCGCGGAGGTGACCCCATTGCGAGCCCCCATCCCGGCGAAGACGAAAGCTTTCTCCACGTGCTCTTCGTCCCGCGGCCAGGAGGTGATCCCAGAGGCCTGCTGCGCTGCGTAGGCCATGGCATGGAAGACCTGGCGCGGGTTCAGCTTGCCCAGACTGGCTGCCGCGGCTGTGGCGCCGAATAGAGGGCCGATGGCGTGCGTGGCGTGGCCTTCGATCCGTCCGGGGCCGATGCTCATCGCCCGGGCAATGCGAGAGGAGATGTCGTACCCCAGAACGACCGCCCGCAGGAAGGCCTCCCCAGAGGCATTTTCCCGTTCGGCCACGGCCAGCGCTGCGGGGACGATGGCGCATCCCGGATGGGTGAGCGACGGCGCATGGGAATCGTCCGTTTCGTCCGCGTGGGCCATGAAGCCGTTAGTCATGGCAGCGTTGATGGCCGTGGTCAGGAAGTCAGCCCCGATGATTTGAGCCTCTGGTGTTCCGCCCTGCGTGCGGATGAATTTGATAGCCAGCTGGCCTGGCTTGAGCCGGGATCCGGAGACCATCGCGGCCACGGTGTCTAAGATGTGGTGCTTGGCCTTCTCCACTACAGCCTCTGGCAACCATCTGTCCCGGGCGGCAGCGATGTACGCACTGAGGCGGCTCATGACATTCTGCTCGGCTATTGGTCCTCCCTTTTTCATTCCGCTTTTTCCAATGCTTTCTTCCACGATACCTTACTGGGCCTAAAGCTTCTGAAAATATTCCAAAGGAGTAGCAGGCCAGAAATTACGATGAGCGTCAGGGCGATGGGGCTTTCCCAGAAAATGGAAAAGGATCCTCCACTGCGCATCAAGGATTGCCGGAGGGCGATTTCCGCACCGGGCCCCAGGATCAGGGCCAGAACGAATGGGGCGATATCATACTGTAATTTTCGGAAGAGGTAGCCCAGGACTCCAGATCCCAGAAGGATAACCAATTCGACTGTGCTCGAGTTTACGGAATAGGTTCCAATCAGGCATATCAACAGGATTATGGGAAATAGGACCCGGAAAGGCACCCGCAGGAGGTTGACAAAGATGCCCACGAGCGGAAGGTTTAGAATGATCAGAATCAGATTTCCGATGTACATACTTGCTACCAGACCCCAGAAGATCTGGGGCTGTTCGGAGATGAAGAGTGGGCCGGGACGCACACCGTGGATAAGCAGGGCAATCATCATGACCGCAGCCGGAGGCCCTGTAGGGATCCCCAGGCCCAGAAATGGGATCATGGCGCCTCCGCTGGCGGCATTGTTGGCCGTCTCAGGAGCAGCTACGCCTTCAATGCGGCCAGTGCCAAATTCTTCCGGCCTTTTGGCCAATCGTTTCTCCACCAAGTAACTGAGGAAACTGGACACGATATGGGCGGAACCTGGCAGGAGCCCGATGAAAAAACCAATGCCTGACCCGCGAAATATGGGACCCAAGGAAGCGCGAAGTTCTTCGCGGGATGGTAATAATTCGCGAAGTCTGACCTTGTGGATAATCCGCACCAGACTTTCTTCGGTGGCAGATAGGACCTCTCCAATCCCAAAAGCTCCCATGGCCACAGGAATGAACCCGATACCATCGTATAGCTCTCTAACGCCATGAGTAAAACGCAATGCCCCAGTTAGCGGGTCCATGCCGATGGTCCCGAGCAACAGGCCAAGAAGAATCATTGGTAAGGTCTTAAAGAACGAGCCCGTCCCCAAAGACCCGAGCAGAATAAAGGCTATCAAGAAGACCGAAAACATCTCTGGGGGGCCGAATTTGGTGGCAAAGTTTGCTAAAAGGGGGGCTAAAAGCATGAGGCCCACCACACTCAGAGTCCCACCTACCCAAGACCCCCAGGCGGAGATAAAAAGGGCGGCCCCCCCTCGTCCCTTGAGGGTCATTTGATAACCCTCAATGCATGTGATCACAGAAGCGGATTCTCCTGGAATATTCATTAAAATTGATGTCGTCGAACCGCCATACATAGCTCCGTAGTAAATCCCAGCGAGCATGATGATCGCCCCGGTGGCATCGAGGCCAAAAGTAACGGGAATAAGAAGGGTAATCCCGGCCAGGGGGCCAATCCCGGGCAGAACCCCCACGATTGTCCCCCACAGGCATCCGATAAAGCAGAGGTAAAGGTTATGCAGACTCAGGGCGGTGTGAAACCCATTAAAAAGATTGTTCAGAACATCCATCAGAAGAATTCCTTTTGACAAAAGTCGGCGGCCAAGGTGGTCACAGAACCCAAAGCCCAGTTGGAAACTGGACGGCAAGAACTTTTCCGAAAAAATACGAGCTTCCTGCCCCCAAGATGATGGCCAGGGCCACCGCCGTCCATAATCTGTAATGGCTCACCCAGAGAAAAAGAAAGAAAAGGTATAGTGATGACGTCGCCAAGTACCCGAGCCAGTCCAGGGCCAGGATGAAAGATCCAGTGAGAACCACAATTTGTAACGGAGTCGCCAGTTTCTTGACCAATCCGCGCCAGTCAATTTCTCTCTTTCCCTTATCTTGGATGAACCTCAAGGTGCCGGAGATACACAGCAAGATTGAAATACAAAGAGGGAATGCTGCTGGACCAGGCTGATTCCATTCGCCGAGGGGAAGCTGAATGGAAAAAATTAATCCGTAAATTCCGGCAAAAAAGAAAATCAAGCCTCCGGCACGTTCTTTGTTCATATCAATTCCCCCTAAAACTCCTCGCCTTTGAGGCAAAGAGCTCAGACCATTTTTCTATTTGCCCTTTTTTTCTTTTTCTTCGGCAAATATTTGTTTATAGATTCTTGCCAGCTTTTCTGATTCAGTATCCAAATACTTGGCCCACTCCTCCCCTCCCATGAAATGCACTTCATCGCCTTGGGTCTCGATTATATTGATGAATGATTTGTCTTCGGTCACCTGCTGGAGGACCTTCCGGAGCTTTTCCACAATGGGCCTGGGTGTTCTCTGGGGAGCCCAAAGGCCAATCCACATACGGAGCTCAGCGTCAATACCGAGTTCCTTGAGGGCCGGGGTATCCGGGAGAGACTTAATTCTTTGATTGCTTTGGACGGCCAAAATCCTCAACTTGTTGCCGCGCACGAGAGGAATAGAAGAAGAAACCGTCACCGCCGCGAAATCTACATGGTTGCCCACCAGGGCCGAAAGGGCTGGTCCTCCTCCGGCGTAGGGAACGTGGCGAAATTTCAGCCCGACCGCTCTTATAAAAAGCTCGGTGTTAACGTGGGCTATTCTGTACAGGCCCCCAGAACCAAAGGCGTAGTGGCCTGGCTTGGCTTTGGCATCATTTATTAAGTCCGCCAGAGTCTTCCAGGGGCTGTTGGAAGGGACGGCAATGAGCAAGGGGGCAAAGGTAAAGGTCCCGATGGGGATGAAATCGGGTCGGCTGGCTGGGGGCTTCCGCCCGTTAGCAATTTCCCACTCCAGGGCACACATATCGCTTGTCGAGCCCCCGGTAAGGGTATAGCCGTCGGCAGCCGCCTGGGCACCTGCCAGCAAACCGATCATGCCAGAAGCGCCTGGCTTATTGGTGACCACGATAGGCTGGCCTAATAGCTTATCGGCCACAGAGGCAAACGCCCGGCATTGAATGTCGTTGCTTCCTCCCGGTGAAACAGTTACGATAATCGTAATTGGTTTAGTCGGGTAATCCGCTGCAGCCAGAGGGAAATTAGCCAAACCCAGAATAAAAATTACCGCCATAGCTCCTAAGAAGAAGAATTTTTTCATTCCGATTACCTCCCTTTTTTATTCGGGCTGTCGAAATATTCTCATGGCCCGTTTCAACTGCCCTTTATCCAATACAGACATCCTTCATAACAACCAGCTTTCCCTTTAAATCATTTAGTCATTGAAGCCATTGGAAGGCACGTATCGACACTTTCCGAAAACCTCCCTTTGTTCCCTCCAGGGGGCCAATGGTTAGGTTGAATACCGAATTTAGATGCTTTCGGGTTTGTAAAGGAGGAAATCAAAAATGGCTCCCAAAGGGCCTGTGGGTCCACCTGGAGCCTCGTGATCGGCACCTTCTGGGACTTTTTTTCCATAATTCCTCCAGAAGGTTGGGGGTTAAGTTGTTAGGGTAGAGCCTAAATGAGAAATAGAACAGCGAAAATTTAATAGGTTAAAATAAACCACTTGTCAAGTCCAAAATTGACTGCTGGCCGATCTCAGGCATAACGTCCACTTCCCATTTCTCTTCCCGTAAAATGCACGTAGCCAGCCAAGCTGCCAGGTTGGAAGCCGTGCCCAGATGAAGGGTCAGGCCAGGTTGAACAAATTTCCGTAAAGCCTGGCCTAAAGGCAGGACTTTGCTCTTTCCTTCAATATGCTTGAGGGGGATAAACTCCTTAAGAATCTTCTGAACAGGGTCCTGCATGACCTAAAAGTTAGAGGATGTTCGGAAAAATGTCAAGAAGTTAGTGGATGCCAAGATTTAATTGCGGAATGGGGATCGCGGAATTCAGAATAAAATAAACGAAAATAAGAAAGTAAAAATAAAGGATTAATGAAACTTATTGGATTTTGTCGTGTTGACACCTCTTCTTTAAATCTGCTAATCTCCTTTAAAAACCTTATAGACATGGGATTTGCTTTCATGAAAAAAGCCGTGTACCATGGCATACGGGATGTCCGGGTAGAGGAAGTGGCAGAACCGAAGCCAGGCCCCAAGGAAGTAAAAATAAAGGTTAAGTATTGTGGTATTTGTGGGTCGGATTTACATGAATACCAGCACGGTCTTTTTCCCCAGAGTCCTTTTGGCCATGAAGCCTGTGGGGAAGTCCTTGAATTGGGCCCTAGGGTGGAAGGGTTTCAGGTCGGTGAGCGGGTTTTGACTTTTGAAAAGGGCGCTTATGCCGAATACTTTACATGCCCGCAGGAACGGATGATGAAGATCCCCCAGAATATGAGCTGGAAAAGGGCTGCGGTTGTAGAGCCGCTCGCCGGAGCAGCCTACGCCATCGAACGGGCAGCCGTCCAGCCGAGCGATACGGTCCTGATTGCAGGTGCGGGCCCGGTAGGACTTATGCTCTTGCTTGGTCTCAAGGCGATTGGCGTGCAAACGGTTTATATGACTGAAATTTCGCCAATCCGAAGAAAAAAGGCGGAAGAATTGGGGGCTATCTTGGCTTTCAACCCGCTGGAGAGCAAAGTCTCTGATATGATCAAAAAGCTCACTTCCGGGCGCGGGGTGGATGTAGCCATCGAAGCAGTGGGAATCGAAGCCACCTTGAAAGACTGTCTGACTTCAGTGTGCCAGCGGGGAAAAGTCATTGTCCAGGGAATTTTTACCGATCGTGTGCCAATTCATATGCTCGGGTTCGTGACTCGGGAGACAACCATGATGGGCATGAACTCAATTAACCCCTCCCTGGCCATGAACTGGATTGAGTCAAAGGGAATAAAGCCCGAGGTCATAGTCACGAAAATCATTCCTCTCGAACAGATCTCGACCGCAGGTTTTGAAGTGCTGACTCAAAAGACAAAAGAAGAAATCAAGATCCTGGTCGAACCTTAAAATTTAAAATTGAAAATGAAATGCACTCGGGGAATCTTCGGGGAATCTGATGTTTCTCTGGAGCCGATGCAAATTTAAAAAAAATTAAGGAGAAATTTTAACATGGAACAAGGAAAAAAGATAAATTCCCTCGATGTGGCGACGAAGCAGGTGGACATTGCTGCGGAGCGTTTGAAATTGGACCCCGGGCTCCGAGAAAAGATCAAACAAACTAAACTGGAACTCACTGTTCATTTTCCCGTAAAAATGGATGACGGAAGCATTAAAATTTTCACTGGATATAGGATTCAACACAATACGACCCGAGGCCCGGCAAAGGGAGGGATTCGTTACCACCCGGATGTGGATCTGGACGAAATGAAAGCCCTGGCCATGTGGATGACCTGGAAGGCTGCCGTGGTCAATATCCCCTATGGAGGGGCCAAAGGGGGAGTTCAGTGTAACCCCAAACAGATGTCCCCTAAGGAACTGGAGAATATGACCCGGCGATTCACTTGGGAAATCGCCCTGATGATCGGGCCCGATCGAGATATTCCGGCCCCCGATGTCTATACCAATCCCCAGGTAATGGCCTGGATCATGGATACCTATAGCATCTTAAAGGGATATTCAGTTCCTGGGGTCGTCACCGGGAAACCATTGGAGCTCGGAGGGTCATTGGGAAGGTATGAAGCCACCGGGAAAGGGGTCTTTATCACAGCTCAGGAAGCCGCTGCCCACCTGAAGATCCCCATAGAGGGGGCTCGAGTCGTTGTCCAAGGATGCGGCAATGTAGGAGGCATTGCGGCTCAGTACTTTGAAAAAGCTGGAGCTAAGGTTATTGCCATCAGCGATTCTAAGGGCGGGATCTACAACAAGAAAGGGTTAAATGTAGCCTCGGCGTTGGAATGCAAGACGAAATATTATTGCCTCATTACTCCGGGGGCCAGGATGGGAGACGAAATTACGAACGAGGAACTTTTAGAGCTGGACTGTGACATTCTCGTTCCTGCCGCCTTGGAAAATCAGATCACCCCAAAAAATGCCGGCAAGATAAAAGCCAAAATTATTGCGGAAGGAGCCAATGGCCCAACTACAACGGAAGCAGATGAGATTCTTCATGATCGGGGTATTTTTATCGTCCCGGACATCCTGGCCAATGCCGGCGGAGTCACGGTCTCCTATTTTGAGTGGGTGCAGAACCTCCAGGAACTGCTGTGGAACGAAGAGGAGATTTCCGAGCGATTGATTCGAATTTTAAAAAAGAGTTTTGCCGAAGTCCTCAGCATCTCCCTGAGGGAAAAAGTGGATATGCGAACAGCGGCTTTGATGCTGGGGATCGGAAGGGTAGCGGAAGCGACCCGATTGAGGGGCATATATCCATAAGGAACGCCATTCTAAGGCCAGGGGATAAAAAGGGACGGCCAGGAACCTAAGCAACCAGGATGAAAAATTCTCCTTCCTGCCGTACCCGGCCGATTCTGGCCAGGCGTCCAAGATGTTTGGCCATCATGATTTTTTCGGTCAGGGTTAGATCCCAGGCGCCTAATGCGTTAGGACTCTGGCCATAGATAATTCCCTCCTTAACCACCTGTTCCAGGGTTTTTGGGCCTGTTTTTAAGAATTCGATCAATTTTCCCTCGCGCAAATAGATGATCTCCAGATACCGGTCAATGTTTGCCGGGTCTCCATCAAAGATGCCTTTTCCGTGGGAAGTTAAATAGGTTTCCACCTCAAAGGTCTTCAGCCGCTTAAGAGACTGAATGGTCTCTTCTATATCCGAACCCCGATCCCCGTAATAGGGGCCTGCTTTGGTCAGGTCCAGGTCGGCAGTAAACATGATTTTTTCCTGGATAAAATAAAAAGCACAATGACCCTTCGTGTGGCCGGGAGCATGGATGATTTGCATTCTAACTTTTCCGAGGTCCATGATCGTGCCTTCTTCCAGAAAAAGGTCCACTTTTCGCGGCACATAATGGCAATCATTTTGCAAGAATTCCCGCCATCTTTTCTTGTCTTCCTCACTCATATCCCCATAACAATCGATCAGGGATTCAAGGTCTGCAAGAAAAGGGGCGTCCGAAGGGTGCGCCCAAAATTTGGACTCCGGAAAAAGGTAATTAAAAACGATATGATCCTCGTGGGCATGGGAGGTGATTAGGTAATCCACTGGTCCCTGGTCTTTGATAGATTGCAATTTATCCTTGTCACTGGAAGCATCGATGATCATCCTGATTTGATCATCTACCAGAAGGGAATGGCAAAAAGGATACCGGCCCCCCCGGATAAATTTGATTGCCCCTTTGGTGAAATCAAACAATTTCTTTTCCTCCGACTTAACAATCTTTCTTTAGAAAAATAGGCCGCGCCAAAACCGCGCGGTCCTTTTTCCCATGTTTCTTAAATCCGCTGTGAATCCTAAATCTTCGCCAGAATTATTTCGCCTTTCGCCTTTCACTTTTTTAGCTTTTACATAATCATCCCGCCGTCGCAATGAATCAGCTGGCCGGTGATAAAAGAGCTTTCAGCGGAGGCCAAGAAAAGGGCCAGATTGGCCACATCCTGGGGCGTCCCCTTTCGGTTAAGGGGAACAATAAACGCCAGGCCTTTTTCCATTTTTTCCACAATCGCCGGGGGCATGGACTTTATCATGTCCGTCCAGATCATCCCGGGAGCAATAACATTTACATTGACTCCCTTAGGAGCCAACTCCTTGGCCGCTGTTTTGGTCATCCCGATTACTCCGGCCTTGGTGGCCGAATAATTGAGCTGGCCGGGGTTTCCTCTCCAGCTCGTCGAGGAGATGTTGATGATTTTTCCATACCCTTTCTCCCGCATAACCCGGGCCGCGCACTGGGTACAGAGAAACACACCCTTAAGATTCACGTCGATGACCTGGTCCCATTGCTCATCGGTCATCTTGTGCAGCATGGCATCGCGGATGATGCCGGCATTGTTCACCAGGATGTCCACCGTCCCGAATTCCTTGACGGCTGTGTCCACCATTTTTTGGGCCACCTCTCGGGAAGTAACACTTCCGGTTATAGCCACAGCCTTGCCGCCTTTGCTCTTGATTTTCTCTACGGTGCGATGAGCATCTGCTTCGTTCACGTCATTGACTACCACCTTGGCTCCCTCTTCGGCAAAGCGCAAGGCAATACCTTCCCCGATCCCTCGTCCCGCCCCGGTTACAATAGCCACTTTGTCTTTGAGCCTCATCTTTCATATCCTCCTTTTATTAGCAGTATTGTCAAAATCTAACCATAGAGTGAGAACTTATTCGCTTCCTAAACTCTACTTCCTCGATTCCCTCCAGGTTCAAGGCCCACCTTGCCCCTGCGATCAATATTTGATCAAGATCAAATGAATTGTCAAGTATTTGAAATGAGATCTCGAAATAAAATTAATGGAATCTTTTAACCCAAGAAGTTCATCGCCTCTGATTGATAAAGGAGCAGTCTTCATATGTTGCTTTTTAGAGATTGAATGAAATCTTCCAGTTGGGCTTCGGGTATGCGAATGACCTCTTCTCCTTGCCGAATTTCCACTTGGGAACCTTCTTCAGTCTCAACCTTGCGAATCTCTAACTTCTCCGGCTTGGATTCAATCTCTTGAGGGGGCGCGAACTCCCGGTATGAGGGAGGAATGTAACCCGGGTTGATCCAGTCTAAGGGGTTAAATTCGGCAAATTGGAGGAGCGTTCCAAAGGCGTCCCTGGGATGGATGAAAAACTCTTTCCACCCTACCAGAGACTCGGAAAATCCGAAGGTAGGAATCCCACGTGCCTGCAGGGTTCGGCGAGTTTCCTGGATGTCGTCCACCTGGATCGTTATGTGGTGAGGCCCTTCCCCTCTGGTCTCCAAGAACCGATTCAAAAATCCATCTTTTTCCAGGGGATCAACCAGTTCGATGAAGCAAGATGTTCCGAGTTCAATGGTCGTCCAGCGATAGTTCTCCAAGGGCATAGGCATGGAAAAAAGCTCTCGTCCTCCCAGGCCGTCCAGAAAGAAGGCTTTAGCCCGATTCAGATCGCGGACGGCGATGGAGATGTGGTCAATTCGTCGAATCATTTACTCCTCCATAGTGATTGGCCTCAAGCTCCATTTGGCCAGAGATGCTAAGGCTCTTTTTTCGGCCGACGGGCATGGACCCCCGTCGGAGGTAAAGTAACCTATTCTCGAAACGGAATCAAGATCAGAAGGAATTGAACCCGCAAAGTGCGCCTCAACCGCCCATCTAAGCCTGCACACCACCAGGAAATTTTTCTATTGACTTGGGGCAGGAAATATATTAAAAATTAGTAAGTAGTTACTTATTTTTTGCAGTAGTGAAGGGGTGAGGAGATGAAAAAACGATTGTCCGCGGGTGGCCGCCGGGAACAAATTCTGAAAGGGGCGATGCAACTTTTTGCCCAGAAAGGCTTCCGGGGAACCACCACCCGGGAGATTGCTCAGCGCCTAAGTATCAGCGAGGCCCTGATGTTCAAGTATTTTCCCAGCAAGGAAGCTCTCTACCGCGCGATTATTCAAAAAAGGACGGATGGCTCGGAGGAGATGCTTTTTCCCAAAGAAGCCATCCAGGCCAAGGATGACCGGCAGGTATTTCGATCCATCGCCTCCTATTTAATCCGGAAAAACACTGAAGATCCTACCTTTATGCGGTTGATTCTCTACAGTGCGCTGGAGGGGCATGACCTTTCCAGGATTTTCTTTGAAAATAACGCCATGCAAAAAGCCAAGCTCCTCTCTGGATACATTCGCCAGCGGATCAAAGAAAAAACTTTTCGGAAGGTTCCACCCATGCTGGCTGCCCGGGCCTTCATCGGCATGGTCATGCATTATGTGCAAGCCCAAGAAATTTATGGGCTGAAAAAATTATTCCATTTCTCCCAGAAAAAAGTGGTAGAAACATTCGTGGATGCCTTTTTAAATGGATTAAGGGAAAACCTGTAGAAAAATGAACCAAAACAAAGAAAATCGATCGGATAAAACCCGGAAAAAGACCATCCTTCTCTTCCTGGCGATTGCTTTGCTGGGGGTGGGAATTTATTTTGGCCTGCAATGGTTAATTTTTCGCTGGCATTACGTTTCCACCGATGACGCCCAAGTTAAGGGAAATTTGATCAGCCTGAGTGCGAAGGTTTCGGGGAGAATCCTCCAGCTCTTGGTCGAAGAAGGGAACTCTGTCCAGCCTGGGCAAATCCTTGTCGAGCTGGAAAAAAAAGATTATGATGCAGCTCGGGCCCAAGCTCGGGCAAACTTGGAAATGGCCATGCAGGAACTATCTAAAGCCATTACCCAGCTTTCCTTGACCAAGGAGCGAGTCATCCAGGGGATCGGAACGGCCGAAGCTTCTGTCCAGGAGGCCAGAGAGAGCCTTAAATTCGCGCAG
>JACRCA010000053.1 GCA_016234425.1 Deltaproteobacteria bacterium
GATCGCTTGGCCGATACTGAAGGCCGGCATGGACTGCTTTGTCTCGATCGGAGACGACCGGGTGGGTGAGGCTATGCGCTTTCTGGCCAAAGCCGATTTGATCGCTGGAGAGACAGGAGCCGCCGGAGCAGCATGTTTGCTTGAACTTCTTACCGGACCTCAGGCGGAGGTCGCCCGGCAAAGACTAGGGATAGACCAACTGACTCGTGTTCTCCTGATCTCGACTGAGGGGGCAACAGACCCTGAAGTATTTCACCGCATAGTTCATTCATCATTTTAGGGCTGCAAAGAGGCCCCGGCCCTCGCATATAGGCTTACATGAAACAAGATTTCTTCCACTTCAGTCTGAGTTGCCTGGACGTCCCCTTCTTTCCTCCCGGCAGAAGACGAAACGTAGATAGGTAATGTGGGATTTTATGCCTGTAAAATCCGGTAATAATTAGGGAAACAGAGAAAGTATGTAGGATTTCAATCATTGCGGGTTGCCTTATTTTAGATCTAAATTCAAAACTTGTCCCTCCCAAGCCGATAATAAATAAGATATAGAATAAATCCAACGGAGATGAAAAAGGTCGGTTTTGATCCATGGTAGGAGAAGGGGATGTTTTTGATTAAGAGCCTGAGTGATTTAGGAAAAAGGTTTATAAAAAATAAAAACAATTTGGAAGATAAAGAGGTAATTCCCTTCGAACATTTAGAAAAACGAGACTGGGAATTGTGGCTTTTGGCCATCTTGATTATTCTGGCTCTTACACTATTTCTCATAGTCAATTACATTGAGGAGTTAAGTGGGTCTCCTCGTGAATTTTTTAAACAATTAATTTCTGTCAATACCTATCTCACAGGTGTAGTGATTCTCATCTTAATGTTTTGTGTTTACGCCCTCGCAAAAAACATTGAGCTTCGCCGTCTGCGGAAAGCATTTTTTAGTCAGCGGGAAGAATTGGAACAAGTATCCCACACCTTAGGGGAAGTCACGGCCTTTCTTCGGATCGGTTCAGCAATGATTGCCAAGAAAGACTTGGATACAATTTTAGAGATCATTGTGCAAGAAGCAACCAATTATCTAAGGGGGAACCGGTGCAGCATTTTTTTACAGAGCAAGGAAGGTGGGGTACTGAAGACTCAATATCGATATACGCCCAACCCCCTTGATGAACAAGTATGCTTGCTGGAAGAAAAAGAAATTGTTCGCCAAGTGCTCAGGCAGGAAAAAGTTTCGCTTCTTCGAGAACCAGAAGATTTTGCCGATTTCTTCAATTATGCGGAACGAGAACGGAAAATCACTTCCCTCATGGTAGCTCCTCTTCTTGTAAGCGAAAAAACGATTGGGGCCATCAGCATGGCCTTAATCGATGCGGATCATAAATTCGTCGAGGATGATTTAGACTGTCTCTATGCCTTTGGCCACCAGGCCTCAATTGCTATGGAAAATTCTAAGCGGCAGGAAGAAATATGCGGGGAGATCGGTTTCCGACAGCGTTACGAAATTTCGGGGACACATCACTGATTTTTTACGCCATTTCGGGGACGGCCCGGTTTACCCCTCTGGAGATG
Organism: Deltaproteobacteria bacterium; assembly: GCA_016234425.1. Classification (GTDB taxonomy): domain Bacteria; phylum Desulfobacterota; class SM23-61; order SM23-61; family SM23-61; genus JACRCA01. The sequence continues at coordinate 1,558 of JACRCA010000053.1, forward strand.
GCGCCCAGGTATTTTTTTTTGCCCTCCGCGGGCATGACGAATTACGACACAGTCTTAAAGGGGGGGATGCGAGGGTTACTTCAGGGAGATAATTTCGGCTGAACCGTTTAGAGAATCGAGGAAAAGGAGACGGTTGCGCAGCGGCCGGCCCAGACCGGTGATGATTTTCACGGCTTCCTGGACTTGAATCGAGGCCACAGCAGAAACAATTCCGGCTAAGTTTCCCAGCTCGATTTCGACCCCTTTTTCAGGGGTTGTCTGGGCGTCCCCATAAAAAGCCCGGAAGCCAACGTCTTCGGGGTAGATAACTGTAACTTGACCACTGAAGCCGGCGACCGCCCCATGAACTAAGGGGACTCGGGCTTCTTTGCATACTTTCTCGAGCATAAATCGGGAGGGCATATTGTCCAGGGCATCGATGGCCACGTTGGCTCCTTTGATGAAGCGTTCCAGTTCCTTCTCCCCAACGAAGCCTTCGAAAATCTCAATTTCTGTCGCCGCGTTGATTTTGAGGATCGCGGACCGAGCCACCTGAACCTTACTCTGACCGACATTCTGCTCCAGGGAGAAAACCTGGCGGTTAAGATTGTCTTCACTGAAGAAATCTCCATCGGCAATGACCAAAGCACCCAGGCCCATTCTGGCCAGAAGCAGGGCAATGGTGCCTCCCAGTCCTCCTGAGCCCACGAGCAGAGCTTTGCCTTGAAGGAGCTTTTTCTGGCCGGCGATTTCCAGGGACCCCATGTTGCGCAGGTAGCGCTGAGGGATGACTCCCGCTTCCAGCGCGGCGATCTCCACCTCTCGCTTGGAAAGACCGCAGGCGGCGGCAATCGTGTCTCGGTCGCAGAGAGAAATGACGAAACACGTTTTTTTGTTCGGCGCCACGCAAGGTTGGGCGCATTTCAGGATATGATCGCGAAGCGTCATTTTTAAAAAAGGGTTCAAGTGATCAAGGGTTCCAGAGTTCAAGGAGTACAGAGTTTCAGGTTTCAAGTTCCGATTTTCAGCTTACGGGTGAGGCTGTAACAGAAGACATTATCAATTTCGAACTTGAAACTCGCAACTCGTAACTTTCTTTTACTTTTATGCCCTATCGAAAAAAATATTCTTTTCACTGACCGAGAGGGGTAGGGCGATGATCATATCCGCATCCAGGTACCCGAGGTTCATGGCTGCCGCCCCTGCGGTGTACATCAGCCGGTTGTCAATATTCAGTTCCCCGGCGGCTTTGGCTGCCACGCCCAAAGCGATACCCAGGTCCATAACCTGGAAGGCGCAGAGGGGACCCACAAAATCCTCCCCCTTCTTCTTTTGCGCCCGGATGAGGTCAGCACAAGTGGCATAGCCACAGGCTCCGCAGTTGAAGGGCGTCTCTGGCTTTTTGGGCATCGTCCCTTTGACTCCGATGAGCAGCACGGCCCCGGACCGACGAATATTTTGGGCATCCCGTTTGAAAAATTCCAGCCTGGAATTTTTCTTGGAAAATTGCTCTTCCATGGCTTTGGCCAGTTTCTCTTTTTCTTCCCCATGGATTAAGACAGAATTGATAGCGCTAACTCCCCGGGCTTTGGGTGATGTGGTGACCGCGGCCATGATCATCTTGGCGGCTGTGAAGATGGCCTCTTGTTCTGCTTGTGATGAAGATAGGATAGACATGTTCCTTTTTTCCTCCTCAGGATTGGGGAGTCCAGATCACGGCTAAAATTTTAGTTGGAATATCGCGGTGACACTGGACCCGATGGGGAATGGTGGATTCGTAATAGATGCAGTCGCCGGGATGAAGAATGTCTTTATGTTTGCCGAGGATCACCTCCATCTCTCCTTCCAGGATGAAAATAAATTCTTCGCCATCATGGGTGGAGAGTCTTTCACTCTTCAATGTCGCGGGCTCTAAAGTGACCAAAAAAGGCTCCATGTGCCGGTCCTTCTTATCGGATCCCAGGCTTTCGTAGGAATAACCATAACTCACCCCTTCCTTAGAGGCGAAACGCGACACGGGCTTGCGCTCCTGCTGGCGCACGATGGTAAAAGGCTCGCGCGGGTCTTCTCCGAAGAAGGTTCCCACTTTGACCCCCAGAGCCTTGGCGATCTTGATCAGAGCGCCCAGAGGGGGAGAGATCATGTGGTTCTCGATTTGCGAGAGGATGGCCGAGGAATATCCCGTGCGCTCAGCCATCTCCTGGAGGGATAAGTCTCGCTGCTCGCGGATTTCACGAACTTTCTCTCCCACCTTTAACTCCTGACCTTTTTGTTCTTCTTCCATGGGTGCACTCCTCAGGGTGGTTTATCCCTGTGGCCGTTGGGAAGTAGAGTTCCTGGCATACTGCGCCCCCTGGCGGATGGCCGCGGTATTGACCGGCAGCAAGTGATGGAAGCGTTCCTCGAAGGTTTCGGAAAGGGCAGCGATCAGCGTGTCCAGGCCGACCACCTTGGTTTTTTCGACGAAAGCACCGATGACCACCATATTTCCCAGTCGCTCACTGCCAACTTTTTGAGCGATCTCCAGAGCCGGAACTTCCAGGATTTCCAGGTCATGGCGCGGAACATCGGAGGAGCTCACCAAGGAGCTGTTCAGCAGGAGAAAGCCATGGCCCTTGATTTTGGGAACATACTTGGCCATGGAGGCCTTACTCATGACGATGCAGGATTGGGGTGAGCCCACAATGGGTGAACCAATCTCTTCAGAGGAGATCACCACTGTACAATCGGCCTGCCCGCCGCGCTTCTCCACCCCGTAGATGGGGATGTAACTGACGTTCAAATTCTCCAGGAAGGCGGCGTGGGCCAGAAGGTTGCCGATAACCATGATCCCCTGGCCGCCCACTCCGCCCATGATAATTTCGTGATACATGGAAACTCCGTTTTGATTGCGGATTTCAGATTGTGGAATGCGGAATGAATGAGGTTCCGCAATCCGTAATCATCATTCCGCAATTCACAGGTAGTCTGTTCCTTTTCGTTCCTTGAATATTCCCAAAGGAAAATAAGGGATGAGTTCCTTCTCCACCCTTTCGTTGGCCTGCCGGGGGTTCATTCCCCAGTTTGTCGGGCAGGAAGAGAGAAACTCCACGAAAGAGAAGCCCAGGTCATTCATCTGCATTTCGAAAGCGCGGCGGACAGCCTTTTTGGCTTTCATTAAGTTGGCCGGTGTATTCAAGGCCACCCGGGTGGAGAAAGACGTCCCCTCGAGGGTGGCGAGCATTTCCGCCATGCGGATCGGATAGCCATCCTGCTGGAAGTCGCGTCCGTAGGGTGAAGTGGTAGTCTGTTGTCCCAGCAGAGTGGTGGGAGCCATCTGGCCGCCGGTCATGCCATAAACCGTGTTGTTCACAAAGAGGACGGTAATATTTTCTCCGCGGTTGGCGGTGTGGACGATCTCGGACATGCCGATCGAGGCCAAGTCTCCGTCGCCCTGATACGTGAAGATGATGCGGTCGTGCAGGACGCGCTTGAGGCCGGTGGCCACTGCCGGAGCTCTGCCGTGAGGCGCTTCCGCCACGTCGATGTCGAAATATTCGTAAATGAACACCGAACAACCCACGCCAGCAACCCCAATGGTGCGCTCGCGCAGGTTGAAGTGATCGATCGCTTCGGCGACCAGGCGATGAATCACCCCGTGGTGACAACCTGGACAAAAATGAAAAGGAACATCCTTCAGGCTTGGGGGACGCCTAAACACTTGCTTCATGAAAAATCCTCAATAGGCTTTTTTGATCGCCTCTAAGAGTTCTTCTGGTACAGGGGGAGAGCCAGGAGGATGGCCGTAGAAATGCACTTCGGCATCCCGGGCCACAGAAAGTTTCACATCCTCGACCATCTGCCCTGTGTTCATCTCGATGGATAGGAAACGTTTCACCCTCTGGGAGAGGCGGAGCAGCGCTTCCTCGGGGAAGGGAAAGAGAGTGATGGGTCGAAAGAGGCCCACTTGGAGACCTTCGGCCCGGGCCAATCGAATGGCCCTCTTGGAGACGCGCGCGGCCGTGCCAAAGGCCACGACTACTAATTGCGCATCTTCTTCCTGCGTGGCTTCATAACGGACTTCTTCCCTCTTCATCCGCTGGTATTTCTCAAAGAGCTTCCAATTGTGTCGCTCCATCTCTCCTTCTTTCAGGTAGAGAGATTTGATCAAGTTGGGCTTTCTTCCCAAGGCTCCGGTCAGGGCCCAGTCCTTTGGTGGAAGTTCCATGGGATGGTAGGCCTTATCTACCATGGTTTCTTCCATCTGTCCTAAGACAGCATCTCCGAGGATGACCACGGGGTTGCGGTATTTATCCGCCAGGTCGAAGGCCAAGAAGGTCAGGTCATGCATCTCCTGGACAGAGTGCGGGGCCAGGACAATGGTGCGATAGTCCCCGTGCCCCCCGCCCCGCGTGGCCTGAAAATAATCTCCTTGCGAAGCAGAGATCCCTCCCAACCCCGGGCCGCTGCGAGTGATGTTGACGATGACAGCAGGAAGCTCGCTCCCGGCCAGGTAAGAAATCCCCTCTTGCATGAGGGAGATGCCCGGGCTGGAGGAGGAGGTCATGGCCCGCGCTCCGGCCGCCGAAGCGCCCAGGAGCATATTGATGGAGGCCACCTCGCTCTCGGCCTGGATGAAACAACCTTCCGCCTTAGCGAGATGCCTGGATAAATACTCCGGAATGTCGTTCTGGGGGGTTATGGGATAACCAAAATAGAACCGGCAGCCAGCTTTAATGGCGGCCGCGGCCAGAGCTTCGTTGCCTTTGATGAAAAGTCGCTTTTCCAAATGACGCCCTACCTCCAGACTTCGATGGCCACGTCCGGGCAGGCTTCGGCGCAAAGCGCGCAGCCAGTGCATTCTTCCCCCGAGCTGAGCTCGGCGGGGTAGAAGCCCTGGCTGTTGGCTTCCTGGCTGAAAAGGATCAATTTCTTGGGACAGGCCAAAGTACAAAGAGCGCAGGCTTTGCAGCGCTCGCGGTTGACCAGGATGTTACCCATCCTTCATTCGACCTCAGGCTACTGAAGATTTCTGCCCCCGCTCTCCAGGCAATTTTTTGGAGAGCAAAAATTTATTTTTTAATCTAACATAGAAGGAACATTTTGAACAAGGGGAATTTGGATTAACCCTTTATGATCCGGGCAAATTTGGTGTTTGCTTTTGGATCGTGGTAAAATTTATTGGGAGTCATTCATCCTTTCTCTTTCAGGAGGACGGAGATGCTTATGCGCATCAATCCCCAAAATCCCCAACCGCGATTGATTCGGCGGGTCGTAGAAGTCTTGAAGGCGCAGGGGGTGATCGCCTATCCCACGGATACGGTATATGGGTTTGGTTGCTCGCTTTACAACAAAAAGGGCATCGAGCGCATCTACCTAATCAAGGGGAGCGAAAAGAATCGTCCTTTCAGCTTCATTTGTGCGGACCTTAAGGACATCAGCCTCTACTGTAAAGTTTCTAACTATGCCTACAAAACAATGAGGCGTCTGTTACCCGGACCATACACTTTCATCCTCGAAGGGACCAAGTTAGTCCCCAAGATTATGCTCACCCGGCGGAAGACTGCCGGGATCCGCGTTCCCTATAATCCGATCTGCCTGGCCATCGTCAGGGAGCTCGGCCACCCGATCATCAGCACCAGCGCCATGCTTCCGGGAGGAGAGTTGCTGTATGATCCAGCGGAGATCGATAGCAAGCTGGGCCGCGCGCTGGACTTAGTCATCGACGGCGGGGTTCTGGTTTCCGAGCCTTCCAGCGTGATCGACCTGACGGATGATCGGCCGAAAGTTCTACGTAAAGGGAAGGGCGATGTGAGCTTTTTCCTTTGAAAAAGCACTCGGCGATCAGCCTTCAGATAAAAGCTGGCCGCTGTTTCAGCCCGATCCTAAAATTCCCCTGTTTTATGGCTCTCAGAATTGCGTCTCGCTCGCGCCGGCTCTGAACTTCAATCCAGGCCCGGCCACACTCCTCGAAGGTATGGGCATCATCCGAGGCAATCTTAGGGAGGGGAATTTTAGGAGTGTCATAAATTTTGGTATAAATCCCTTTATCCGTGACTTCCACGCAGTGGATGGGCATGACCCGGGAAATCAAATTGATCTGGCGGTTGACTTCTTGGATGGAGAGCCGGTATTGGTGCGGGTGGTTGAAGATGTAGAGGGTCTCTTCATCTCCGAGGATCTTCCCGATATGCTGGTAGCGCAGGGGAGGGTATTCTAACTCAATTCCCTTGAAGACAATCAAATCCCCATTGCTCTCGGGAATACTTTCCCAGTACCGAGGCTTGAGGAGGTAATCGTGGTCCGTGATGGCGATAAAGTCATAACCCAGGTCGCGGTAAATGGCCGCCATTTCCGCCGGGGTGTGGGCCCCGTCGGAGAAATTGGTATGAACGTGAAGGTTTCCTTTCATGTAGAGCATTAAAGGCTTTGCCTTAGGAATCGATTATAATTTATGGAATGGGCCAACTTTAGTCAATTAATTTTTCGGCTATTTCCCTCGATTTATTCACCTTGAAAAAAGCAGGGAGGGGGAATAGGGGCTGGCCGCAGGCCTGGTAGCGAATGAGGGCGTTGCCTGAGGAAAGAAAAACGCCTACCCCGCCGCGTCAGTTCTTCTACCCAGCGGGGCAGGCTCTGGGGGAGTGGCAGGAGGAATTTCAGGCCGCCAGTTTAAGGGCCCCTTCGGAAACTCTGCCCAGTTCTTTGCAGGAGCTGGCCGGGCAGCGCTGCTTCAAGTGGCTTTCGTATTCGTTGCGGAAATAACGCATGCTTGTGAGGACAGGGGTCACTGCTGCCTTGCCGAACTCGCAGCGAGCCTGAGATTGGATGCGGTTGGCAATAATCTCCAGGGTCTCCAGATCACCGGCTTCTCCTAACCCCTTGACTATCCGGTTCAAGATGGCCAGGAGGTTTTTGAAGGCTTTGCTGCAGGGGTGGCATCGATCACATGCTTCCGAGACCAGTTGATTCAAGGAATAACGGACCATCTCCACGACGCAGACTTTCTCGTCCATCAGGACGATATACCCTGACCCAATCTTCCAGCCAATATGGGCTCAAGAATCAAAATCAAAGGGGGTAGCCTGGAACCTTGCGGGGAAGATTCCGCCAGTTGGCCCTCCTACCTGGAAAGCCTTGAGTTCTCCTTCCATGCCCCTCTCCTCTCCATCGGCCATCTTCAGCAGATCGGCGAGGGTCGAACCGAGGGGAGCCTCCACCAGGCAGGGGTGGCGGGTCTTACCTGTCAGCGCGAAGATTTTTGTGCCTGTGGCGTTTTTTGTCCCCATGGATATGAACCATTCCGCTCCCTTTTTCAGGATGAGGGGGATGGTCACATAAGTCTCCACGTTGTTTACGTAGAAAGGTTTGGGCCAGACCTCCACGTTTTTGAAGTTTTCATATTTCGCCGTCGCCTCGAGATCGAAAAGAGCACGGGCGCACTCCCCGCAGATGAAGGGGTTGTGCTCTTTGGGCAGAGCGTCTTCGCTTACTGTTTCGCGGATCTCAATATCGAAACTGAAGGGCCTGGCCAGGATGTTGCGGCCAAGGTAGCGCCGAGCTTGGACAGAGTTGATCGCCCGGGTCATCCGGCGAAAGGCCAGGGGTTTGTAAGCCGAGGGGATGTAGATGATCCCTTTGCCCACCCCTCCCAGGGTGTAGGCTGTAATGGCCATCCCTTCAATCAGGGCAAAGGGATTGCCTTCGAGGAGGGTCCGCTCCATCCAAGCCTCCGAATACCCTCCCATTCGGGTACAGACGACGTAGTGGGGAAAA
>JACRCA010000050.1 GCA_016234425.1 Deltaproteobacteria bacterium
CGGGGAAACTGATCGGGTTAGATTGGGACGAAGAGGCTATTCGGCGCGCTAAAGAAAATCTGGCTGATTTTGGCAGGAGAGTTGAACTCCGAGAAAAAAATTTCAAGAACTTGGGGTCGGTCTTGGATTCGCTTTCTATCACGGCAGTGGACGGCATCCTATTAGACTTGGGAGTATCCACCGAACAGCTGGAAGACCCAGAGAGGGGATTCAGCTTTCGCTGGGATGGCCCCCTGGATATGCGCATGAGCCGGGAGACGAAAACCACAGCCCAAGAGCTTTTGCAGCGCCTTTCTGTGGCCGGGATGAGGGAGATTCTCCAGCAATACGGCGAGGAAAGATGGGCCCATCGCATCGCCAAGGCCATTGCCCGGCGCCGCCAAACCAGTCCCCTTTGTACAAGCCGGGATCTCGTCGAGGTAATCGAAAGGTCCGTTCCCCCCTACCGTGGGCGCATCCATCCGGCAACCCGCACCTTCCAAGCGCTGCGCATCGCGGTCAACGATGAACTCAATAACCTCAAAATTTTTCTCGATCAGTGTGGCGACTTTCTCGTTCCAGGGGGCCGTCTGGGCATTATTTCTTTCCACTCTTTAGAGGATCGAATCGTAAAAGAGCATTTCCGCAAATGGGCCAAAGGGGAGAGGGGAACACCCCCATCTTTGGGCATCCTGACGCCCAAACCTGTGGTCCCATCCAGAGAAGAAATTTTTTCCAATCCCCAAGCCCGCAGCGCCAAGTTGAGGGTGGCCGAGAAGATTTCCACGAACATCAAAGGGAGGAGTGATGGCCGAAACGGTCTATAAACAGATTGCTATTCGCAGTTCAGAACAAGAGATAGAAGCAGGTTCTCTCTGGAGAGGAGTCAACCGCAACATAGTCTTGGTGGCGTTGGTCGTGGCCTTAACTTTCATCGGATTTTCTCTTTTTTTCGTTTGGGCGCGTCATCAGGTGATCTCTCTCGGTTACCAGATCTCGCAAGCGAGCCAGGAAGAACAAGATCTTCTCAGGGAGAATAATAAACTGCGCCTGGAGTTGGCTGCCCTGAAATCCCCCAAGCGGATCGAGAACATAGCTCTGAAAGAGTTGGGCTTCGCCACCCCCCAGAAAGAACAACTGATCATCGTACGATGAAGCCAACCCAGGATACATGGGTTCGATTGCGCATCACCCTGCTGCTCTGCCTTTTTTCTTTTCTCTTTTTAATTGTGTTGGCGAGGGCCTACCAGCTCCAAGTGGTGGAAAGCCCCAAACTCGCCGCCCTGGCCGAGCGGCAGTCGTTGAAGGCTATTCCATTGGTGCCCCGGCGGGGCATCCTCTACGACAGGAAAAAAGAAGAGTTGGCCATCACCATGGAAGTGGATGCGGTTTTTGCCCAGCCCGGGAAGATCGGCAATATCCGGGAGGCGGCGGAAAGTATTGGGTCCATTCTGGGGAAAAGGCCTGCGTCTCTGCAGAAAAAAATGAGAGAGGAAAAGCCCTTCGTCTGGTTGGAAAGGGGAATTACTCCGGCTCAGCGGGCAGCCATCGAGAAACTCAAAATAGAGGGGGTAAATTTTCTGAAGGAGACCAAACGATTTTACCCTCAAGGGGAAATGGGGTGCCACGTCATCGGGTTTGCCGGCCTGGATTCCCAGGGGTTGGAAGGGGTGGAGCTGGGGTATGACGAATTCATCAGAGGAGAACCTGGGTACATCCTCCTCTCCAAAGATGGGCTGGGAAGAGCCATTACGCCGGAGACGCCGGCGTTCCGCCATTCAGAAGAGGGTGGCGAAATCATTCTAACCATAGATAAAAATATTCAGTATATCACCGAGAAGGAATTGAGAAAGGCGGTACTGGCCTGCTCAGCAAAGGGGGGCATGGCCATCGTCATGAATCCGAAGACGGGGGAAGTTTTGGCCTTGGCCATCCAGCCATCCTTCGATCCCAATCATTTCTCCTCTTTCTCTCCTCAAGTTTTGAAGAATCGCACCATTACAGATACTTTCGAGCCGGGCTCGACGCTCAAAGCTTTTCTCCTGGCCGCTGTTCTTGAAGAGCGGGCTGCCGCCCCGAGCGATGTCTTTTATTGTGAGAATGGAACCTACGGCGTAGGGGGGAAATTCATCCACGATATCCACAAATACGAATGGCTCTCCTTGAGGGAGATCATCAAGGTTTCGAGCAATATCGGGGCCAGCAAAGTGGGGCAGAAATTAGGGAGGGGAAAGTTCCACCGCTATCTAAAAAATTTTGGTTTTGGCTCAAAGACCGGAATTGACCTTCCGGGGGAAGTTTCGGGCTTCCTCCCCGCTCCCCAGCATTGGTCAGAGGTGGGGCTGGCCAACATCAGTTTTGGACAGGGAATCTCGGTCACAGCCTTGCAACTGAACGTAGCCATTTCGGCCATTGCCAATGGAGGAGACCTGATGAGGCCATATGTTGCCAAAGCTGTCCTTCACCGGCAGGGTAGTATCCTAATGGAGAATCAGCCCCGAGTGCTCCGACGCGTGATCTCCCCAGAGACAGCCAAAGCCGTGGCTTCAATCCTGAGGAGTGTCATGGAAGAGGGTGGAACTGGAAGAGCTGCCAGTCTCTCAGGCTATGAGGCCGCAGGCAAAACAGGCACGGCGCAGAAAGCTCTTCTCAACGGTCGGGGATATTCAGACAAGCGGATGGGTTCCTTCAGCGGTTTTGCCCCGGTGGAGAATCCTCAGGTAGTCATCTCCGTGATCATCGATGAGCCCCAGGGGAACAGTTACGGCGGAGTGGTGGCCGCTCCAGCCTTTAAAGCAATCGCCGAGCAAGTCTTGCCCTGCATGGGGATATACCCTAAAGGAGTGACTTATCTAGCCCGAGCAGTTCCGCGTAAAGTTTATTCGGAAGAGCAAAAGAACCCATCCGTCCTCCATACTCAAATCAAGACTAGCGAGGTCTTGGAAGAACCGGGAATCATGCCTGATTTTTACGGAAAATCCATCCGCCAAGTGGTGCAGACAGCCCAGAGATTGGGGTTAGATCTAAAGATTGAAGGGAGCGGCAGAGCCGTTGCGCAAAGCCCAGCGCCCGGGCAGGTTCTCCAAGGCAATCAAAAAGGATTGGTCAAGTTCCAGCCGGCGATTTAGGATTGGCCATCCGGCTGGAGACCTGCTTTCGGAGCGGAGCGCAACTTTTTGACCTTGTAAGGGAATGGAGTATAATTAAATTTTATAAGAAATTCTGCCTCCTTAAAATTTGGGGCGAAGAGAGAGCACGTGAACCTGGGAGAACTCATTTCCCGATTGCCCGTTAAAGCCGTCATCGGAGACCCAAATGTAGAGGTCAAAGGACTCGCCTACCATTCCCAACAGGTCAAGGAAGGTTTTCTCTTTGCCGCCATCCTTGGCTCCAAGCAAGATGGAAGGCGTTTCATTCCGGAGGCCATCTCGCGCGGGGCTTGGGCGATTCTGGTTGATGAAAAGCAGCAAGCTCCCGGGGTGACCCAGGTTATTGTCCCAGACGTGCGAGAAGCCCTGGCGAGGCTCTCGGCCGCTTTTTATGGGGACCCTTCTTTTTACCTGACCCTGATCGGAATAACCGGAACGAATGGAAAGACAACCACCTCCTACCTCATCGAATCAATCCTTGCCCAAGCCGGGAAGAGCGTGGGGGTAATGGGCACGGTCAACTACCGCTTCAAAGATCGCGCTCAGCGTGCCCTGACCACCACACCCGAATCGTTGGATCTGCAAAGGAATCTCCAAGCCATGCGGGAGGCCGGCATCACCCACGCCATCTTAGAGGTTTCCTCCCACGCCCTGGATATGCAGCGGGTGCGGGGATGTGAGTTTGATGTGGCCCTTTTCACTAACTTCACCCGGGACCACCTCGATTACCACGGATCGCTGGAGAACTATTTCCAAGCCAAGCAACTGCTCTTCACCCAGTGCCTTTTAGAAAGCCAAAAAAAGGATCGTTTCGCCGCAATCAATATGGACGATCCCAGGGGAGAAGAGCTTTCCAGGGTGGCCTGCGGAACACCCATCCGCTATGGAGTCAAGAGTCGCTATGAAGTTTGGCCGGAGATGGTGGAAGAGACAACAGAAGGTCTGCGAGCCCGTGTGGTTACCCCGCGGAGCTCTTTTGCTCTGGTATCTTCTCTAATTGGCCGGCATAACCTCTATA
>JACRCA010000051.1 GCA_016234425.1 Deltaproteobacteria bacterium
ATTTCCGAAAGGTCTGAATGGCATCTTCATAATTTCCTTTAAAATAGTGGTATCTTCCTTTTTCATAAAGGGCCTTATCCCCGACTAACATGCCCCTGGTGAATCGGCTCGAATAAGCACAACCCGGTTGGGTTGTTGAAGGACTCATCTTCTTTACCGGTCCGATTGTATCCTCCCCCAGATCCAAGGAGCCCAATTGGGGTTCCTCCTTCACTCCTTGACCGATAATGACAGGTAGGGGAACTTCCCTCTTCTCTGTCCATCTCGTCTCCTCTTTACCAAAGAATGTAATTTCGGGTGCTCCAGTACGATTTCGATGCTGGCCCTCTCCTTTGAGAATAGGAAAAGAGAGAGAGGTAGAGATCAAAAGACAGAAACTAAAAATCTTTATCAATCTTCGTAACATTTCCAATATTTTTAAGTTACCAGATATATTCAAGGAATGTCAAGGATTGACAAGATTTTTATGAGTGTGGTAGGTTGCATTAAGATCTAATTGCTTTAAAAGAATCATAGGATTGGCAAATATGAGCAGAAAAGGATTTTACATATTGGCATTCTCGATGGTTTTCATTTTTCTTGCCGGATGTACGGACGGCAAAAGGGTCTCTGATTTAGACCCGAAGGGGGATTTCAAATCCATGCGCGAGAAGATGGTAGAAACACAGATTAAAGCGAGAGGGGTGAAAGACCCTCGTGTTCTATCTGCGATGCTCAAGGTGGAGCGCCACCTTTTCGTTCCAAAAGAATTGCACCCCTCTGCCTATACGGACCAACCCCTGCCCATTGGGGAGGGCCAAACCATCTCCCAACCCTATATCGTCGCCTTGATGACCGAACTTTTAGAGCTTAAAGGGGGAGAGAAGGTTTTAGAAATTGGCACTGGGTCAGGTTATCAGGCAGCCATCTTAGCTGAATTGGTTAAGGAGGTTTACACAATTGAGATCATCGAAACGTTAGCAACCTCCGCTAAAAAACTTCTTCTTCAACTGGGTTACCAGAACATCATGGTCAAAGCCGGGGATGGGTATCTGGGATGGCCTGAAGTTGCACCCTTCGATGCCATCATTGTCACTGCGGCACCAGACCATATACCGAAACCTCTCTTAGAGCAGTTAAAGGAGGGAGGCCGAATGGTCGTGCCAGTGGGAACCTATGGCCAGGTATTAAAAAAGATTGTCAAACGATCTGGAAGGATTGAGACATCGGATATCATCCCTGTGGTCTTCGTCCCCATGACCGGAGAGGGGGTGAAACAGAAGAAATAATTTTTAAAAAAAGGTAATTATATTGAGTTCTTCCTGAAGTCCTCAGAAGTGTATGAATCTTATCCATGCAATATTTCATGTGGAAATCCTCAATGATGAATGCTCAAAATAATAGACCTTAGGAATTATAAATACGCAATATAACATTTCATTTTTAACAAATTATTCGCTCACAGGAAATCCCCAAATTGTGATAACCATACGATTACAATAGGCACCCATGCGAGAAGCTCATCACATTCTTGAATTTTCATTGACAAAAAGCAGTTGAATGGATAGGATTTTTACAAATAACAAATTGCAGTAAAATAATTGTTATGTTTCATGGTTCTGCTTAGCATCGCCAGAGACCGTTGGTGTCTCGTGGAAACGGGAGGAACGTGATGGACGGAGAAACCAATGCGCTGCGCTTCAGGGTTGGTTTAGTCGAGTGTGTTGCCATCAGCGACGGCAGCTTTACGTACCCGACCGCCAACTTCTTCCCGGGCGCTCCACCGGCTGCTCTTGCTCAGGCGTTTGGCGCGGCAGGCGTTCCTGAACAGATCATCTCGCCCTATACCTGCCTTGCGATAGAGGCAGAGGGCCGCTGGGTTCTGCTGGACACTGGGGCAGCAGGGATGGGTCCAACCACCGGTCACCTTCGAACAAACCTTGAGACAGCGGGCATCAGGGGAAGCGACATCGCAACGGTCATCCTTACTCACGCCCACCCTGACCACATCGGGGGAGTAATAGGAGATGACGGGCAACTATCGTTCCCGGAAGCTCAGTTATACATGACCAAGCAGGAGTGGGACTTCTGGAGTGAACCCGACCTGCTCAGCAGACTTCCGCGTCACCTGCCGGAGGTCGCGCGAGAACGACAGACGCGCACGTTTCAGTCCAGGTTGCCGGCGCTTCGGGGCAAAGTGACCCTTATCGAAAGTGAAACCGAGGTGGCGCGAGGAATCCGGGTTCTGCTGGCGCCGGGCCACACGCCCGGTCACGCAATCGTGGAACTGACATCGGGTCACGAGAGCCTTCTGTACATCTCCGACATACTGCTGCATCCGATCCACATGACACACCCGGAATGGCACCCAGTCTATGATATGGACCGGGAAGCAGCCGAAAAGACTAGATGTCATGTCCTGGGCCGGACCACAAGCGAGGGTATGCTTGTTTCGGCGTTCCACTTCCGGTTCCCTGGACTTGGGCACACGCGGAGCACCGGCCGGACTTGGAGTTGGGAGCCGGTAGTCTAGCAGTTCACGTCACCGAAAAGGCAATAGGTATCGCATGAAACATAACAAATCGTTGAAGCTGACATCTTAGAGGCTGGATGTGAGGGTGGGTGCAGTAGACTACCGTGGTGTCGCTACGGCGGACTGCGGCGGTGCAGCTTAACTCTATGTTATACTCTCTTTCTAACGGAAATCATCAACCCTTAACGTAGGCCGATCCTCACTCTTTGTAGGTGAAGTCACCACTTAAGACCTAATTTGATACTGTCTGCAAAGTTAAGTTTTGACCTTTACAAATTATTTTAGTAGAAGGAAATAATTAAAAGCCGGGGCTCATCACCCTGGCTTTTCAGTTTCTGCTTGAGAGGTTTAGCGCTGGAGGTTTTGTAATCTTTCATAGCATATTTTTGGGTAATGCCCATTTAATCGTTGATATATTTGATTAGATCGATAAATAGGTTACGTGGTCATTGCGAATCCTGCTTTAGCGGGATGAAGCAATCTCCTTTGGTTGAAAAATCAATTAGATTGCCACGTCGCTGCGCTCCTCGCAATGACTTCAGGGAGAAATTTTCAAAGATGCTTATTTATAAGCGATTAAAGGGCCACTACTAATTTTTGAACACAAAAAAATCCCTTTGAGGGGGCTTAGGGGTGGATGGTGGGGTGGGTTGATGGTTCATCTTCTCTCGATGTTCTCATCAGAGCTTCTGACGGCCATTTTGAGCGGGGAGGGAGTGATTGCTCTCGTTCGTTTAAAATAATTCTCCAGCACCTTCCGGGCTACCGGAGCGGCGGCAGCTCCGCCGTGGCCACCGTGTTCGATCAATACGACCACAGCGATCTCGGGTTGATGGGCGGGAGCGAAGCAGGCAAACCAGGCATGGTCTTGCAGTTCTGACGTTGATGGTTCGCTCCGTCCCTCCCTTCTTTGAATGACCTGAGCCGTTCCCGTCTTGCCAGCCACGTTGAACCCTTCGATCTTAGCTCTATGACCTGTGCCGCTGGGCGAATTCACCGCTCCCCACAAAGCCTCGCGGATGATTTCCAGATTCTCCGGCGAGACCTGAAGGGTCCTTAAAATCAGGGGTGAAAATTCCTTGAGCGTTTCCCCATGGGGTGCACGGATCGACTGGACAACGCGGGGTTGGAAGAAATTTCCTCCGTTGGCCACGGCCGAAACAAAGCCGGCCATTTGCAAGGGGGTAATCAGGTTAAAACCCTGCCCGATGGCGGTCGATAGAGTTTCGCCCGCTTGCCAGGGAATTCCAAAGCGTCTCATCTTCCACGAGGAGGTGGGGACGAGGCCGGTCTTTTCATTGCCGAGGGGAAACCCTGTTGATCTGCCCAAGCCTAAGGAAAGGGCATATTTGGCCATGCGGTCCACTCCCAGGCGCAGGCCGACTTGATAGAAGTAAACATCGCAGGATTCCACAATGGCTTGTCGCAGGCTGACCCGGCCGTGGCCCTCTTTTTTCCAACATTGGTATTCGCGGCTGCCGAAGGGAAGAACTCCCGAGCAGGGGAAGGAGGTCTCGGGCGTAATGACCTTCTCCTCCAGGCCAGCGATGGCGGTGATGATTTTGAAGACTGAACCAGGAGGATACTGGCCCTGAAGGGCTCGATTCTGCAAGGGACTGGCCGGGTTTTCAATCAGGCTTTTCCAATTTTCCGGGGAGATGCCTCGGGCGAAAAGGTTGGGGTCAAAATCAGGCTTGCTGGCCAGGGCCAGAATGTCTCCGTTTTGGGGATTCATGGCCACTATGGCCCCGCTCTTGCCGGCGATGGCCCCCTCTGCAGCCTTCTGAAGTTCGAGGTCTAAGGTAAGGAAAAGGTTATTTCCGGGGTTGGGTTCAAGATTTTCCAGGACCCTCATTTTCCTGCCCAGGGCATTCACCTCGATTTGCCGGCCGCCATTTTCCCCCATCAGGTCGAGTTCAAAGGCCTGTTCAATTCCATATTTCCCGATGAGGTAGCCAATTTTATGATTGATGAATTCCTCCTTTTGGAGTTCTTCCTGGCTGATCTCCCCCAGGGAACCGATGAGATGAGAAGCCAGGCTTCTGTAAGGATAGTTCCGGCGGATGACCACATCCACCGTGATCCCCGGCAGGTCAAGACGGCGAGTTTCCACTATGGCCAGTTCCTGACGGGTAACATCTGTCTTCAACTTCAAAGGCTGGAAAGGAGAAGACCCTTTGGTAGCGTTAATCTTAGCCTGGATTTTTTCCGGTTCCATGGACAGAGCACGGCTTAACGCTGGCATCAGGGCCCCCATATCCGGCACGTCCTGGCGGAAAAGGGAGACATCGAAAGAAGGAAAGCTGTCCACAAGTGGAGCTCCCTGCCGGTCGTAAAGGATGCCCCGCGGGGCGGGGATCTCCTGGATGCGGATGCGATTATTTTCGGAGAGATTCTTGAAATGTTCCCCCTTGATGATTTGCAAGTACCACAGGCGGGAAAAGATCAAAGAGAAGACCACGATAATAACCACATTGACATAGACCAGCGTCGAGTTGACTTCGTGGGTTCCATTTTTATCCAGTTTCAGGCGCATAGTCTAAGGCTCCAGCAGATGAGGTTCTGCTTGGCGAAAGGTTTCCAGTTTTTTGAAGAGGTAAAAAAGGGGCCAGCAGGCGGCACAGGTAAGTACAACCTGAGGCAGTATCCAGCTCAATTTGGGCAGAGAAAGTCTTTCTAAGATTCCCAGCAGGGGGGGAAGAGAAGTGATCAGGAAGGCCTGGAAGGTCATCGCCAGGGCCACGAGGATCATCCGGAAAGTGATCGTCTCTCCCAGGATCAAAAATTTAGCCAGAAGCCTGATTAGAAAAAAAATGCTGAGGTAGATGAAGAGGAAGAGTCCAAAGGGACTCCCGGAAAAAGTTTCATAGAGGAGACCGCAGAGAAAGGCCAATACAGCTGCTTTAATCAGGGGTGGAGAGATTCCCAGGTAGGTGATCATAACCAGCATCAGGTCTGGCTTTAAATAATTTGGCAAGAGTTCTCCGGTCACGGCTGATTGGAAGAGAGCCAGGAGGTAAGCGCTGAAAAACAGGATGAAAAAGCGGAGCATGGTCAGCCAGGCCTCCCGCCGGGTAGCCCGTTCTCTGGTCTGTAGCTCAAGGGAAGGGCGAAGTGATGTTTGAAGCAGGCCGCCATGTTTCTGGCAATGGACCGCCTGCTGCTCAAGATATAAGTCTGCGGCGGAGCGAAAAAAATTTCATCCGCGATCTTCTGGATGGGAAACGCTGGCCCATTATCCTGCACCCTTTGGGCCAACTGCTCAGCTTCGAAAAGAGGGACGATTTTGTCTTTCAGGCGAAGTTCCGTGTCCACGAAGAAAAGCGCCAGGTGAGGGATCAAGTCTCTCAGGCGGCTTAAAAACTCATGGACCTCGTCGCCCTCGATATTCTTGGGCGGGGAGGATTTCACCTCTATGTAGACCAGTCGGCCCTCCATGGAGGCGATGACATCGTAGTCTCCTCCATAGCGGGTACCTTTACAGCGCAATCCATAAAGGGCAAAGCAGGAAAACTCCTTCCGCAGAGTCTCGGCCATGAACCATTCCAGGGTTGGACCGAGGCTGGTTGTGGGAAGTGGGTGCAAACGGTAGATGCGGCCTTCCGCCGGTTCCACCAGACCCAGGTCAATGAGGGAGTGGAGGTATTTCCGGCCAGTTTCCTGGGAAGAGAAACGAACCACTTCGGAAACCCGGAAGATCCCTTTCCGGTTGAGGATCTCCCTGAGGAAGAGTCGGAAGGAGTATCTCTTGAAAAGCCCGTAGAATTGCTCTTTCTCCTCTTGAGAGAAAGTAGGTGGGAAGAGAAGGTGACGGATTGGATTCTCCCGGTAAGGATCCAACCCGCGGCGCCTCAACATTCCCCTCAATTCGGAAAGCCCCGCCGGTCTGGCTTCCTTTAGGGACTGGATGTCTTCCCGGAGTGCCTGGATTTCTTCCTGCAGATGGCTAAGGAGGCGGAATATTTTTTTCTCGGACATGGGGAAAGCAGTGTAAGTGATTAGTGTCAGTGTGAGTGACAAGCATTACTGACACTAACCACTCACACTGACACTGGTTTTCTATAATATACATCGGCCTGAGAGAAAAAACAATTGATTCACTTTCTCCAGAATTCGGGGAGCAGGAGGATAAGAAGGGTATAGATTTCCAGCCTTCCCGCCAGCATGCAGGCGGTCAAAATCCATTTGGCGGCTGTGGGAAGATGGGCAAAGTTATCCGTTGGACCCACGGCACCGAGGCCTGGCCCCACATTGCCCAAGGTTGTGGCTACCGCAGAGATCGAGGTCAGAATGTCCGAGCCCATCATGGAAAGCGCCAGAGAGGCCAAACTGAAAACGAGCAGGTAAAGAAAGGTGAGACCCCAGATGCCATGCAAGGTATCGGCAGAGATAACCTTCTTGCCCAGCTTGACCGGCAGCACGGCATGGGGGTGGACGAGCTGGTAGAGTTCCCTGATGGCCTGCTTTAAAAGAATCAAGATGCGCACGCATTTAATCGCTCCACCTGTGGATCCTGCGCAACCGCCGATGAACATGAGGAAGAGGAGCAGGTATTGGGAGAGAGGAGGCCATTTTTCAAAATCTGCGGTGGTGAACCCGGTGGTGGTCAGGATGGAAACTACCTGGAAGATAGCGAATCGGAAGGAATGGAAGAAGTCTTTGTGGATGCTAGACCATAAATTGACAGAAACGATGAGGGTTGCCAGAAGGGCGACGGAACCGTAAAAGCGAAATTCATCATCCTGCCAGAGGGCCTTAAAATTCCCCTTCAGGAATCGATAGTGTAGGGAAAAATTTGCCCCGGCCACGAACATGAAAAAGGTGATGGCATATTCCAGAAATGGACTCTTATAGAATTCGATACTTTCATTCTTGGGTGAGAATCCCCCTGTGGCCATGGTAGTGAAGGTATGGCAGAGAGAATCGAAAAGGTTCATCCCCCCGAGGAGCAAGACTAAAACCTCCACTGCCGAAATAAGAACATACACCTCCCATAAAATCCGGGCTGTCTGAGAGATGCGTGGCCGCAATTTATCCGCGGTGGGACCCGGGACTTCAGCTTTGTAGAGCTGCATTCCTCCTACGCCAAGAAAGGGCAAGACAGCCAGGGAAAGGAGGATAATCCCCATTCCTCCCAGCCACTGGGTGAGGCTTCGCCAGAAGAGGATGGCGTGGGCATGTTTCCCGATCTCGGTCAAGACCGTTGAGCCGGTAGTCGTGAAGCCAGAAGCCGCCTCAAAGCAGGCATTGGCCAGGGATGTGAAGGTCCCGGTGAAAAGGTAAGGAAGGGAACCGAAAAAAGTAGCATTCACCCATCCCAAAGCAACAATGGCGAAGCCCTCCCGGTGGGTGAGGT
Source organism: Deltaproteobacteria bacterium (assembly GCA_016234425.1). Classification (GTDB taxonomy): domain Bacteria; phylum Desulfobacterota; class SM23-61; order SM23-61; family SM23-61; genus JACRCA01. The sequence continues at coordinate 7,869 of JACRCA010000051.1, forward strand.
CCCGGCTGGACCTTTTAAATAAGACCATCATGAGGAGGCCGCTCAGCGCTGTAATGGCTATGGAAAAGATGAACGCTCTGGGGTGAGGTTCATCATAAATCCAGTTCACGAGCAGGGGAATGGCCATGGAGCCGGCCAGGAGCAAATTTAGAAATCCCAGCAGGTTCAGGACGGTGGAAAGGGACACGATTACCAGTACTCCAGCTTGACCATGAGAGCTTTTTCCACTTCCTTGATCGCCGAGGTGAGGGCGAAGATCATGACCCGGTCCCCCGGCTGAATCACCGTAGACCCGTTAGGGATGATGACCTCCGAACCCCGAACGATGGCCCCCACAATGGCATCCTTGGGAAACTCCGATTCCCGCAGCGGCCGGCCCACGATATCGGAAGTTTCCAGGGCAATGGCTTCAAAGGCTTCGGCGTTTTCCTCGGGGAGGGAGGATACAGAGAGGATCTTGCCCCGGCGGAGGAACTGGAGGATTTTGTTAACTGCGGCCAGGCGGGGACTGATCACCACGTCAATTCCGATGGAGTGGACCAACGGAGAGTAGGCCACCTTGTTGATCAGGGCCACAACGCGCCGCACACCCATCTTCTTGGCCAGGAGAGAGATCATCACATTGGTCTCTTCCTCCTCGGTGACGGCAATGAAGGTGTCCATCTGTCCCACGTTCTCTTCGATGAGGAGGTCCTGGTAGGGAGCGTCTCCCCGGAGGACCAAGGCGCGGGTACACTTTTCGGCGATTTCCTGGCAGCGGTGCTCGTTTTGCTCGATGATCTTTACCTGGGTGCCCCGCTCCTCGAAGTCTTTGGCCAATTCCATGCCGATTAAGGTCCCTCCCAGGATCATGACCCGCTTAATGGGGGGCCGTCTGTGGCCGGAGCTTTCCAAAGCTTCTCGCGTCTTGTCCCGGGCCATCACCATGAAGAGCAGGTCATTGGCCGCTATCACGTCGGGCCCTTTGGGGATAAAGACCCGGTCTCCTTTCTGAACGGCCACGAGGATAATCCCTGATTTGGGGTACATGCGGGAAATTTCATTGAGTGTTTTCCCAGCCATCGGGCTATCCGGAAGCAGGGGGAGGCCGACCATGCGCACCAGCCCTTCGGCGAAATCTACCACTTCCACCGCCCCGGGGACCTCCATCAGCTTGAGCATCATCTCTACCACTTCATGGTCCGGGTTGATCACCAAGTCGATGTCCAGGTGCTCTTTGCCAAACAGGGGAAAAAGGGCAGAATACTCCGGGTCGCGAACCCGGGCAATCTTTTTGGGGACGCGGTCTTGCACTCCCGCCACCAGACAAGAAATCATGTTCACTTCATCGCTGTTGGTGACGGCGATGACCAAGCTCGCTTCCGAAATTCTTGCCTGGCGGAGAACGCTGAGGCTTCCTCCGCTTCCATGGATGGCCTCAACGTCGAGGGTGCTCTGGACGCGGCGGATTTTTTCCAGATCGCGATCGATGACCACCACGTCTTTTTTTTCCTGAGAAAGGCGGTGGGCCAGATGGTACCCGACTTCCCCTGCCCCGATGATGATGATGCTCATCTGTGACGTTTTTGCTTTTGGCGGTAATTCGGTTCCCCTTTACCCTGCTATCAAGAAATAGGGTAAAGGGCAATTTTAAACAACCAATCTTATTTTGGCGTGACTTCAGTGTCAAGGGCAAAATTCGAGTAATTCTCGATTAAGGCTTGACACTTTTTTGGCCTTTGTGTTAGATTCCCCATCGAATGAATAGCCATTCAGCGGCCAGAAAACGGATCTTCATTAATGGCCTCCAGTGTGTCCAATCTCGAAGTCCGCTCTCTTCTGAAAGGAGGATTCGCCATCCTTGGAAGAAATTGAGAAAAGGAGATTTCATTGGCTTAATTTCTTAGCCACTTTCACCATCCTCTTTGCCTTCTGGATGTTTCTTTCAGGTTTTTTCGACTTGTTCCATCTCTCCATGGGCGTGATTTGCTGTGCCCTGGTATCCTATGTTTCCCACGACCTTCTTTTCACCGAGAGCAATTTGCGGAAAAGGCACCTTACTGGGAAAAATTTTGTCTTTTACATTCCCTGGTTGATCTATCAGATCTACTTAGCCAACGTCCATGTTGTCTATCTGGTCTGGCACCCCAAAATGCCCATCGATCCCAAGATCATTCGGTTCAAGACCAAGTGGAAGGGCGACCTCGTCTTGGTGACCATGGCCAATTCAATAACGCTAACTCCAGGGACGATCACTCTGGATATTCGAGAAGGGGAATACTACGTCCATGCTCTGAGCAAAAAGGTCGCTGATGATTTGCTAGCGGGGGAGATGCAGGACCGGGTGGGCAGAATTTATGGAGAAGGAGACTGGCGGGTCGATGAGTAATTTTTTTCTGGTGAGCAGCTTGATTCTGGGTTTCTTGGTTCTACTGTGCCTCTACCGGGGAGTTATGGGCCCCGGATTTTTGAATCGGATCGTGGCCATCAACGTCATCGGAACAAAGACCGTTGTGATTTTGGCCCTCATGGGTTTTATCGTCCAGCGTATCGACATTTTCGTGGACACTTCTTTAGGTTATGCCCTGCTGAATTTCCTCGGGACGCTGGCAGCGGCCAAATACTTAGAAAGGAAGGGAGCCATTTGATCGTCGAGATTTTATCCGGATTGCTAGTGGGATGCGGAATTTTTCTTTTTACTTCCGGAACCGTGGGACTCCTGCGCCTCCCAGATTTTTACTGTCGGATGCATGCCACGGGAAAGTGTGATACTCTGGGAGCCCTCTTAACCCTTACCGGTCTGGCCATCTATAACGGCTTTTCTCTCGTCAGCCTGAAAATTATGTTCATTGTGATCTTCATTTTCCTGGCGAATCCAACTGCTACCCACGCCATCGGTCGAGCGGCCCTGGTAAACCGAGTCCAGCCCTGGACAAAAGAGTCTTCCCCAGCCAATCCCAAATTCACTCCCGAGGAGGAAACAAAATGATCTGGCCTTTGGATTTTATTCTGCTGATTTTTGTGGTGATCTGCGGGATCGCCGCGATTACGGTGAAAGATCTTTTGAGCGCGGTCATCCTCCTGGGAGCGTACAGCTTTTTCATGGCCTTGCTCTGGGGCGAAATGGGTGCTATGGACGTGGCCTTCACAGAGGCTTCGGTAGGAGCCGGCGTGAGTACCGTCTTTTTTATTGCTGCCGTATTCAAGACGACGAGGAGGTCGAAGGATTGAAGATCTTTGCTCTTCTGGCAGTCCTCTTGACAGGGGGGTTGCTGATCTATGGTGTAGAGGATATGCCCGGATGGGGGGACCCGAATTCTCCGCCCAGCCTTCATGTTTCTCCCCGTTACATTGAGAAGACCATGGAGGAGACGGATACGCCAGATATGGTGACTTCAGTTCTGGCCGATTACCGGGGGTATGATACCCTGGGGGAGACGACAGTGATTTTTACAGCGGGGGTTGCCTGCCTTCTGCTTCTCAGGAGAAACCGCCAGTGATCATCGGGTATGAAAACGTAATTATCAAGACCATCTGTCGGATGCTGATTCCATTCATCCAACTTTTCTCCATTTACGTAATCATGCACGGCCATTACAGTCCGGGAGGGGGATTCCAGGGAGGAGTGATCCTAGGAGCCAGCTTCATCCTTCTGGTGATTGCTTACGGTTTGGAAGAGAGTCGGCGACGCATGTCGTTGAAAGCCTTGACGATCTATGCAAGCCTGGGGCTATTCATCTACTCTGGGATCGGGGCCGTGTGTATTCTTATGGGGGGAAATTACCTGGACTATGGGAGACTTCCCCTTCCCGTATCATCCATCCCAACCATCCGGGCCATGGGGATTTTGGGGATTGAAATTGGGGTAGGGATCGGGGTCATGGCCATCATGATCAGCATTTTCTTGGCGATTGCTTCATATGAAACCGGAGGCGAGGATGGTTGATTACGTGATCAGCAAATACAATTACTGGATTTACATCGTTTTGATGATGATTGGTTTTTACGCCATGATGGGGAAGAGGAATCTAATGAAGAAGCTGATTGGCATGAACATCTTCCAGACCGCTATTATCCTTTTTTTCATTTCAATTGGGGTAAAAAAAGGGGGAACCCTCCCCGTTTTCATGGAAGGAGCCACCCGCGCGGTGGATTATGTGAACCCTCTGCCCCATGTCCTGATGCTCACGGCCATCGTTGTTTTGGTGAGCACCACCGGAGTGGCTTTGGCCGTTCTCCTGATGATCTACCGCCGTTATAAAACCCTCGAAGAGAATGAGATCTTGAGATCAATCCGATGAATACTTTCCAAACCCAAGCCGCGATCCTGATCATCATGATCCCGCTGATGTCCTCCTACGCGATTCCTCTCATTGGGTGGCGCTGGAAAGGATCTGCCTATTTCATCGCTCTCATGGCCATCGCAGCCTCTTTGGTTTGCTCGCTTATCCTTCTCTCATCGGTTCTGACGCAGGGGACGATCCATTATCACTTAGGGGGGTGGCTTCCTCCTTGGGGAATCGAGTACGTCATCGATCCGCTGAATGGGTTTATGGGCGTGGTGGTTTGTATCATCAGCTTCCTGGTGACCCTTTCTTCAAAAAAGAGTGTTGAAAAAGAGCTCCCTGAAAAAAAGGTGCGGTTTTATACGATTTATCTCCTCCTTTTCACCGGGCTGATGGGCATTGTGGTGACGGGGGATGTCTTCAACCTCTACGTCTTTTTGGAAATCGTCGCTCTCACCGCCTACACCCTCATTGCCATCGGGAAAGATGAGGCTCCTCTGGCTTCTTTCAAATACATCATTATGGGCACCATTGGAGCCTGCTTCTACCTCCTGGGAGTCGGGTACCTCTATATTGTCACCGGTTCGTTGAACATGGCCGACCTAGCACAATTGCTCCCGCCGCTCTACCGCTCCAAGGTCGTTTTGACCGCCATGGCTTTTTTCGTAATTGGTCTATCTATCAAGATAGGCCTATTTCCGTTGCATGTATGGCTTCCGGATGCTTATACTTCCGCCCCTTCAGCGGTGAGTGCCTTTATCGCCCCCCTGATGACTAAGGTAGGGTGCTACGTCATGATAAGGATTATGTTTACCGTATTTAAGCCCTATTTCTCCATAGAATTAATACCCGTGACCACCATACTCTCCTGGATAGCCGCTGTTGCTATGATTGTGGGTTCCATATTTGCCATTGTCCAATCTGATCTGAAGAGAATGCTGTCCTATTCTATCGTAGCTCAGATAGGGTATATAGTTTTAGGTGTAGGACTAGCCAACAGAGCCGGCCTTACCGGCTCTCTTCTCCATATCCTCAACGAAACCTTTACGAATGGGTGTCTGTTCTCAGTGGCAGGGGCAATAGTGTATAAGCTGGGTACAAGTGATATCTATCAATTTAGCAACTTATTTAAAAAGATGCCCCTTACTATGGCGGCCTTTCTGATGGGTGCCTTTTCCATGGTAGGGATACCACCCACCTGTGGCTTTTTCAGTAAATTATATTTAATCTTAGGGTCAATTGAGGCCAGACAGTGGGTTTTTGTAGCAGTAATATTAATAAGCACTCTGCTTAATGTTATTTATTTCTTCAAGGTTATAGAGATTGCCTATTTTAAGCCTCGGCAGCTGGCAACCGAAAAGGAGAAGGAGATTTTAAAAGTTGTTTATGCCAATGAAGGAAGCTATAAGGAAGTTGCCATGGAAGCGGTGCCCATCAGCATGAACGAGGTCCCTTTAAGTATGCTTATCCCCATACTTATTATGGCTGCAGGGATATTGTTATCGGGTATTTTTTACTTTGATATTATCGCAGGAGTGATTCAATTTGCTATCCCAAGTGGTATTTAGGAGTAGGACAAGTTGAGTAAATTTGCGTGGTTATGTATACTTTTTCCTTTAATAGGTGTACTTCTAACTCCTGTTCTAGCCAGGATCCATCCTAAGCTCAGAGATTATGGGGCAGTGTTTTTTTCTTTCCTTGCTGCCTTAGCCAGCATGAAACTCATCCCGCTGTTATTCCATTATCCTTCAGTGTTGCCAATCGAAAGCTCCTTTGAATGGCTTAGCGTTCCTATCGCAGTGGAGTTTGGCGTTTTGATAGATCATTTGAGCATAGTTCTGGCAAATGTAATTGCAGTGATAAGCTTCATAATAATGGTATTCTCTTTAGGGTATATGAAGGGGGATCTTTCCTTAACCAGGTATTGGATGTTTATGAACCTTTTCATTGGAAGTATGCTCCTCCTAGTCTTGGCGAATAATTTGCTATTTTTCTTCATGGGTTGGAAATTGGTAGGTCTGTGTAGCTGGGGATTGATAGGCTATTACTATAAGGACGAGAGGAAACATTGGATAGGTGGCCCCTATCCTTCGCCCTACTGGACGCCTTCCCGGGCAGCCTTAAAAGCGTTGATTGTAACGGGAGTGGGGGATGTTCTGCTATTGGGTGGAATTCTAATAATGTTTTTCTATGCAGGAACTCTTAATTTTATGGAACTTTATGAGACTTCTTCAGCATGGATACCGGAAATGGCTAAAACTCCCGGAATAATCCTATTGGTAAGTTTTCTCCTTATTGCGGGTCCTGTGGGTAA
>JACRCA010000009.1 GCA_016234425.1 Deltaproteobacteria bacterium
CCAATGCTTCACGAACCTTAAATAATTCTGCAACTTCTTCGATATCTATCTCTTTAACAAAAAACCCTCTGTTGGGGAGGGAAAGGACAAATTCTTCCTGTTCCAATCGATGCAAAGCATTAATGATCGGTGTTTTGCTCATTTTTAATTTTTCCGATAACTGAATGTAGGTAATTTTTTGGCTAGGCATCAATTGATATTGAGAGATCATCGCTTTAATAGCTTTATAGGCGCGCTCACTGGCGTTCTTAGGAGGGATACCTTTTGATTTCATTCTTTTAAAAATCTGATCCAGAATTTGATCATATTTTTAATAATTTTGGTCATTATATTTATTAATTAATCATTGTCAAGAAAAAAAAGATGGCCAGGATAGTAAGGACATACAAGTGTAAAAGATTGAATCCTTCTTAGTACTTATGGGAGGTCGAAAAAAATTATCGGAAAAAGGAAAAATCATGTCCCCATCTCTGGAAGAAAGGGATCCACTTCCAGGATGGCGATAGCAGATAAAATCGCAATAACCGCAAACCCCTTGAAAAAGGTACGGTAAATTGATATTTTACTATTATAGTGAAATATGACCGTGAGCAAGTGATGGCGATTCCGAAAAAGATATTGGCAATAGATATTGGGGGAGGGACCCAGGATATTTTGGTTTACGAAGAGGGAAAGCCAATGGAGAATTGCGTGCAGATGATCCTACCCTCTCCTACCCAAATCATTGCTCAACAAATATCCCAAGCAACAGCCGGCCGAAAAAATATCTTCGTTACGGGCAATACCATGGGCGGTGGTCCCTGTTCTTGGGCTGTTGAAAACCATCTCAAATCCGGCTTGAAGGTCTACGCCACAGAACTTGCCGCTTTGACTTTTCACGATAATCTCGATGAAGTCCGCAGGTGGGGAATCAAAATTACCAACCGCCCACCGAAGGGGGCGCACGCGATCCATCTCAGGGATGTGGACCTGGCATCCCTGAGAAAAGCGCTCAGACCCTTTCAGGTCAACCTTCCTGAAACCTACGCCATCGCCGTTCAAGACCATGGCTTCAACCCCAGGGGAAGCAACCGCCGTTTTCGTTTTCAGCATTGGGAAAAATTCCTCGATTCGGGGGGCGACCTTTCAGAACTGATCTACCTTAATCCACCCGAATATATGACCAGGATGATTGCCGTCCAGAAAGATGCTCCAGGGGCTGCTGTAATGGACACTTGCGCGGCAGCTATCTGGGGAGTTCTCTGTGATCCGAGGGTCGCTGAAAAGCAAGAGGAAGGTCTCATCGCTTTAAACCTTGGGAATCAGCATACCCTAGGGGCCCTGATTCAAGGGAAGCGGATATGGGGAATCTTCGAGCATCACACGGCCAATTTAACCCGCCAGAAGCTCAAGTCCTACTTGGATCGTTTCCCCCAGAAACTTCTCTCCAATGACGAGATCTTTCGGGATGGCGGGCATGGTGGCGCCGTTGATCCTAATTTCACCCTAAAAAATGGACACCCTTTCATCGCGGTCACTGGCCCCAGACGCTCCCTCGCTGAAGGCTTGGGCTATCATATGGCCGCGCCCTATGGGGATATGATGCTGACCGGCTGCTTCGGCCTGGTGGCCGCTTTGAAAACTAAATTAGCCACAGAGGGCACAGAGAACACAGAGAAATCCAAAAAATCAAATTATTGATAATCAAAAACGGCAATTCCTAATTTGAATTTCTAAGGATTTTGATTTTTGCATTTTTTGGTTTTAACCTCTGTGTGCTCTGTGTTCTCTGTGGCGGAGGTATTATATGAACGAAGGGCAGGCTAAAAAAAGAATCAATAAGCTCCGGGAAGAGATCCACTTCCACAACTACCGGTATTACGTGCTCGATGAACCGGTGATTTCTGACCCTGAATATGATCAGCTCATGCGCGAGCTGGAAGCGCTGGAGCGGCAATTCCCCGATCTTATTACCCCTACCTCCCCCACTCAAAGAGTAGGAGCGCCTCCTCTGGAGAAATTTGAGGAGGTCCGGCATACCATTCCTATGCTCAGCCTGGCCAATGCCTTTGAAGAAGAAGAGGTCAAGGAATTTGACGGCCGGGTGAAGCGCTTCCTCGGAATTCCCCGGGACGTGGAATACTGCACAGAGCTAAAGATTGACGGAGTCGCCGTGGAGCTAATCTATGAAGACGGCTATTTCACCACTGGCTCCACCCGGGGCGATGGGTTCGTCGGAGAAGACGTTACGCAGAATCTCAAAACTGTGAAATCCATTCCCTTATCTTTGATCCCCTGGAAAGAGCGGCGTCTGCCCTCCCGCTTGGGAGCCCGAGGGGAAGTTTATTTGCCCATAAAAGCCTTCCAGGAGCTGAATCAGCAGAGGGAGCGGAGTGGAGAATCTGTCTTCGCCAACCCCCGCAATGCAGCTGCCGGCTCGCTGCGTCAGCTCGACTCTTCCATTACAGCGAAACGACCCCTGGATATTTTCTGCCATGGGGTGGGCCAGGTCTCTGGCCAATCCTTCGAAACCCACTGGGTGCTTCTGGAAACTCTCCATCATTGGGGGCTCAAAGTGAACCCCCATCGGAAGCGGTGCCGAAAGATTGAGGAGGTCCTTGAATTCCACCGCGAGATGGATGAGCTGCGAGAAAAGCTCCCCTACGAAATCGATGGCGTCGTGATCAAAGTTAATTCGCTGCGTCTTCAGGAAGCCCTGGGGACGATCGCCCGCAGCCCGCGCTGGGCTTTAGCTTTTAAATTCAAACCGAAACAAGTTACCACGAGAATCCGCGACATTATCGTAAATGTCGGAAGAACGGGAGCCCTAACTCCCACGGCGGTAATGGACCCAGTGCGTATAGGAGGGGTGGAGGTCAGTCGGGCCACTTTGCACAATCAGGATGAGATTGATAAGAAAGATGTGCGTATTGGAGACACAGTTGTTATCCAGCGGGCCGGGGACGTCATCCCTGAGGTGGTCATGGTGGTTTTTGAAAAACGGACGGGGAAAGAGAAAAAGTTCCGATTACCCGATCAATGTCCAGTCTGTGGCGCTGAAGTAGAAAAGCCGAAGGGTAAAAAAGATAAGAAAGAAATGGCCGTGGCCCGCTGCACGGGGATCTCCTGCCCGGCTAAGCTCAAGGAAACCATAATTCATTTTGCCTCCCGGGATGCCCTGAATATCGAGGGCTTGGGCGAGAAGATCATTGAACAACTGGTGGATCAAGGTCTGATCAAGGATTATGCCGATCTCTACGCCCTAACTCTTGATGACTTCCTTACCCTTGAACGGATGGGAGAAAAGTTAGCTGGGAATATTTTAGCGGCCATTCAAAAAAGCAAAAAGACTTCTCTTGATCGGCTTATTTATGCCCTGGGGATCCTCCACGTAGGCGAGCATATAGCCAAACTTTTGGCCCGAGAATTCTCCTCCTTGGAAGAACTTGCCCAGACTTCTCTAGAAAAGCTCATGACCATCAAAGGGATTGGGGAAGAAATTGCCTTCTCTATCGTTACTTTTTTCCAGCAAAAAGGAAACCAAAAGGTCATTCAGAAACTCAAAGAGCGGGGGGTGGAATACCCAGCCCGGCCCCTGCGTCCTTCGCCGACGAGTAGAATATGGGAGGGCCAGACCTTCGTTTTCACCGGCGCTTTGAAAACCCTGAGTCGCGAAGAGGCCGAATCTAAGGTTGAGTCTATGGGAGGGCGGGCCTCTTCCTCGGTGAGCAAGAAGACTGATTTTGTAGTCGTCGGAGAAGACCCGGGCTCTAAATTCGATAAAGCCCAAGCGCTGGGCGTAAAGATCATAACAGAAGATGAATTTTTAAGGATGCTGCAGCCGGATGCCAGGTGAATTCAGTGGGTAAATCTCGAGCCAGACTGATCGTTAAAGGGATTGTTCAGGGTGTGAACTTTCGGTATTACACCCAGCGGGAAGCTAAGAAATATAGTGTAACCGGCTGGGTTCGCAATCTCCCGGATGGATCTGTGGCCGCACTTTTTGAGGGAGAGGAAGAAGACGTGGAGGCGATGATTCAGTGGTGCCGGCACGGACCTCCTTCAGCCCACGTCAGCGAACTCATTGTGCAGCCGGAGGAATACCGGGGAGAATTTCAATCCTTCTCCGTGAAATTCTGACTCGGGGTGAATAGCCCCGCCCGCCCGCAAAGCTGCCCTCAAAAATCCATTATGACTTCTTTCGTTCTTCTGGTTATCTGTCTCATCGCCCAAATCCTCATTGCAGGGGGCCTGGGGATCTACCTCCTGAGGCGCTATCTCCGTCAGCGGCCCCAAGGAAAGGACCAGGACCAATCTGACAAGAAAACCTCGGTTGACAGGGAGTGAATGGGTCACTTTCCGGCTGATTATTCTTCCAGTTCCTCGCCCTTTTTCTCCTCCGAGCGCTGGATTTTCTTTTTTTCCTATTTTGCCGACTTCTCTTTTTTCTTCTTTTTCGCCGAAGCCGCACTCTTCCCTTCAAGTATTGCGATCGGCCGCACTACAATTTTTCCGGAGTGGCGGGGAAAATCTGCCTTCAGATAAACCTTCTTGGGGAAAATTCTGACGATCATCCCCTCCTTTTCTTTTCCCGCAAATTGAAACTTCACCCGATCGCCAACATTCATCTCCTATCCTCCTTCCGTAATCGGATTGATTTAAAAATTCAACCTCTGAGGACGGAGAGAATCTACCATTTTCATTCCCTATGCCGCAATAGTAAATTTCCGAAATCCGCAATCCGAAATCTGCCATGCCTGGTCGATAATGCCCTTGCTTTTCATGGGGGTTGCAGATAGAATGGCTCCGAGGAATAGAAGCTCAAAATGGAAGAGTTGGAAATCGCCCAGAGAGAGCGCGAGCGGAAGGTGGTGGAGATCGTACGTAACTTTCTCCGATCCATTCAAACTTTCCGCCAGTATTTCGAAAAATACAAAAAAGAGGGTTTTCCCCGCTTTTCTGACTGGGCCAAATTTGTGGATGACCGGGGACAAAGCATCTTCTTTGCCCTCAAAGAAAGTTGTCATGGTTTATTTCGCCGGAGTTCCTCCTCTGTTTCAGAAAATGAACAAATCTTCGACCTGACGATCGGCTCCCTCTTCCACCTGGCCATGAAGATGCGGGAAGACCTTTACCAGCTGGAAGTTTACGGGCCCAAATATTTAGAACTTAGCGCCAAAAGGGAGGGGTATCCAGGTCAGCAGAATCTTATCCAGCAATTTCAGAAGATCATCTCTCGCGCTCATGCAAGCTTCCAAGAAGGGATGGAGGAAATTGATGTCCTTTTTCAAGATATCCTTCGCCAGTTCAAAGAACTTCTCAAGGAGTACCGGGAGAATGGGCTACTCATCCGTTTCTTCTTGGAAGAAAACGACCTTTTGTCCGAAGTCCTGGGGAAAAATACTTTAGAAAATATTTTCCAAACTCTTTACGGAAAAGATGAAGCCCGAGGATATCGCCTTGCCGGGGAATCTTATTTTGCGAGTGCCTTCTATGCTCAGGCGGTTAAAGCCTTTACCCGGGCCCTGGAGAAAAGCCCGGGAGATGAAAACCTGCAGTTCAAGATCCACCTGAGCCAGGGCCTGGAACAATTTCATTCCTTTGCCCCTCTGCAGGCATTGAGGTCTTTTGAGAAATGCTTGGCCTTGTCCAAGAAAGTAGAATTCTTGGAAACTCACCGGGCCATGATCCGCAAGGTCTGTCAGAAAATCCAGGAGGAATTTCCGGGAAGAAGAAAGAGCGACCAGCATCGCGATCTGGTCAAAAAAGCGACATCTATCGAGCGCCAGCTGGGAGAGCTGACTTAGCCCGGCAGGCGATTTTCCTTTCAGAACCTCAGAGGAGCGATCTGGTCATCTTGGACTGGAGGCACGTGCAAAAGCTCGTTTAATTCCCCCGGGGCAGTGCCATACTGCACTTCAACCACCTCTCGTTCTTTTGCTTTGCTATAGTGGGCGACGATGGAGGCCGCCAGAAGCAGCGCGGGGGGATCTGCCTTTCCCCTGATCAACCCCAGCGGGCCAGGAATTGCCTTGACTTTCAGGAAGACATCCCCTTCATGCCACAGCTCTATCAATTTCTGGTTTTCTTCTTCCCTCCTTCCAACGACGAGGTGCTGGCCATTGGAAAACTGGAAATGTCTTCCCACTTGCAGGAGCAGGAGATCGTTTACGGTAATATTCGGGCTTTGAGAAAAATGCCTCCGAATGCGATTTCCCAACACAGGGTCTGTAAGGAGGCACCCACCTGATGGCGAGGGATAGTGGCGTAAGCCCATCTCCTCCGCCAGCTTCATCTGGGGCTTGCGGCTGCGCCCCCTAAAATCAAGGAGTTTCTCCCGGTCCACCAAGCCCATAAGCTCCGGGCGCGCAGGCTTGAGATTCTTAGCGCAAAGAGGCCGCAGAAGAACACCCTCGGTTCCAGAATCGCGCTCGACAATCCGCAGAGTATCCCTCCGTTGGGACATGGGCCGTTGTCCCAACACTTCACCCGTGACCAAAAAATCTGCCTTCTCTTCACCCATCAGGGCTTTAGCTTTGGAGAAAAGAAAAATCTTGCAGTCAATGCAGGGATTGAAGTTCTTCCCATATCCATAACGAGGATGGCGGACAACTTGCAAATATTCTTCGCCGACGTCGATGATCCGCGTCTGAACCCCGTAAAGATCCCTCCACCGTTCTGTAAAACTGGATTCTTGACCTTTCTTGCTATATCCGAAAAAAGGGGTAATAAAATGAAGGCCGATGACCTCGATTCCCTGGTCCATGATCAGCCGGGTGGCCAGAAGGCTATCCAGACCGCCGGAGAGCAGAGAAAAAGCTTTGGCCCGGCCCATTATTTCGTCCTTAGGACATCCGAAGATTTCGATACAGGCCTGGAGGGGGGTTGGGTAGATGCCGGAGGGGGTAAAAAAATATCCAAATTCTTCACTTCTCCCTTGATGGCCTGAAGGCTCTTCTCCACCTCTCCATATCCTTCAACTCTAATGGTGACCCGGTAGGTACCGCTTTCCAGACCCAACAGGGAGTAGAGGCCTTTTTCGAAGGGGATGACTTTGCCCCGGTTTCCTTCCCAGAGAATCGCCGTCCCCTTGGGAACAGGTTTTCCAGAAGCATCCTTAATCAGTCCGTAGATGGTGCCGAACTGCTGGGCCCCTGTTTTTCGGGCGAGAATATCCTTCCGGGGCGAAGCGAGCTGATCAATGGCCATGGTTGTGTTCTCTTCCTTAAAGATCGTGAAGGTGGTGGCTTCCTCCACATCCAGGCTTCCACCCCGGATGTTCCAGGGATTGAGGTTGATCCCATCTATGTACCGAAGAACATGGAAGGGGTCAACAAAGTTCTTGGAATGGAGTAAATCAGAAAATGTCCATCCCAGGTCTGGATAGTACACCTCCACCCAGGCATGGTAGCCACCCCCGCTGATCTGCACCCCCCAATATTTTTTTGAGATCCCCCAGTCATACCCCGGTGGAAGATACCCATGGGCATACCTCGCCGGAATTCCTACGCTCCGCAGCATGGCGATAGCCAGGTTCGTGTACCCAACACAGGAGCCCCGCTTGTTGTAAAAAACTGATCTGCCATCCTGGGGCGTGTTTCGACCGGCATCATAGGTATGAGTATCTACAATCCAGTTAAAGATGGCTGACGCAGCTTCCTGCATAGTCCCAGCGTTTTGCGTCAGTTGTTTGGCTTGCCAAACAATGGCCCCTTCGTTCACCGGCATGTCTTTTCCCGGACCCAGAAAGGATCTCATCTCCCAGGGCAGTTGGTGCAAAGGTATGGGGAAAGAGGCTTTGGAGTTCAAGGGTCCGAGGTTGATCTCGATCAGCAATCGTTTGCTGAACTGGTCTTCCTGGAGGATTTTCTGGGAATATGAGCTGTTTGTATAAAGGGGTAGGAACTCCACCCCCAGCGGGTTGACGATGTCATAGATAATTGTATGCTTCCCAGAGAGGACCTTGGTATCCGCCCAAGCTGGACTTATCCAGCCGCCTAAAAAGATCGTTAAAAAAAAGGCTCTACTGATCAGAAGAACCATGGTTTTCATCTTCGCTCCATGGGGATCAATCGTACACAATCATCACCCGGCCATTCTTCAGGTAACCTGTGTAGGGTGCGGTGGTAAGGACGACCTGGGCGTCTCCGTTGGAAATGACGACATCTGTTTTCTTTTCGCCCGAAACGGTCAAACCAGGTACCACATAAGGGTCGGCCGTGACCCTTTGATTCTTGGCCGCCGCATCCACATCTTTGGCATATCCCACCAACCCCATTTTGGTTAGCTCTTTTTGCTCCAAATTCAGCGCGCTGTAAACCAGCTCGCCCTTCTGGTTGAGAATTTTGGGGATGAGCGCCGGACGCAGACCCAGCTTCCTTGCGTCCACGATCAGGCCGGTGTAATCCAATTTTTTTAGGTCCAACCTCTCTTCCACTTTGCCCTGAACTTCAGGGGTTGGTAGAATTTTTTTCTCCTCTGCTGGGGGAGGTGCAGTTACCTTTGCTTCTTTGGTCGGCGGAGAAGGCGGCGTGGGCTTTTCCATCAACGGCATGGCTGGGCTGGGTGTTGGGGGGGACGGCAAAGGCTTCTGAGTCGGGGGGACGGCCGGGGCTGGCATCAAGGGCATGGTCAGGGGTGGCAATTCCTGGAGCATAACCGCCAGTAGTTCACCCGTGAGGTTGATTTCCATGGTTATCTCCACCGCGCCGTCACTCAAATAGCGCTTGCTCACTTCTCGCGCCCCTTTAACAATCCCGCTGACCCTAACCATGACCCTATCACTTTTCGTCGTAAAGTTTTCCACGGTCGTATCGGCATCTACCCGCACGCCTTTCACAGCCTCAAGGAGGTTCCTTAAGGCATCGGCCTTGGCAGCCCTTTCAGCCATCAATCGGGCCTGGGAGGGCAAGGTTACTCCGACAGGTGGGGCTCCACTTCCTTTTGCTGTGACCACACCCTGAGTCCAGTTAATCACTCCACTGGGCAGCCGTTCAATGACTTCTTTCACCTCTGCCGCAGGAACTGAACTGGCCAGAAATAATGTTACCAGGAAAATCCCGCACAAACGAAACCCGCTTTTCCTCACCAGATTTCCTCCCTTTCGGCAATCTTGAAACAAACTTTTCATGATATCTTTATCACCCACGAACCATGAAAATCCCCCCGTGCCCCCCTTTGATAAAGGGGGGTTGGGGGGATTTGAAGGGTATTTTCTAACTAAAATTAAAATAACATAGGAGCTGAAAAACTGTCAATCGACGCTCGTCTCTCTTTGCGGCCAAGACAGAAGGGAAATTCTCGGATTTTTCTCCCAATTCCCGACAAGATTAGACGTTGGTTGCCGATAATCCCCAATCCCTGCCAGGCAATTAAGGCAGCTCCCAACACTCCAGCATCTTCTCCAACTGCGGCCCGAACGATCCGCGCTCGTCGCGCCGGGGCCTGAAGGGCCCTGCGCCTCACCTCTTCCCGGAGGGCAGGGATAAAAAACCTCCAGGCCGCCGAAAGGCCTCCCCCAAGCACCACCTTTTCCAGGTTTAGTAAATTAATCAGGTTGGAGATGCCGATGCCCTAAGCTGACCCTACGCGGGCGATGACCTCCCTGGATATCTGGTCGCCTTTCTGAGCCGCGCGGTGAATGGACTCCCCATTGATCTCGCTGGGTTTTAAATTTCTGAAGAATCGGGAAGTCCTCCCCGCAGCCCGAGCCTCCAGAACCATCCGCTGCAAGGCATTGGCTGACGCATAAACCTCCAGGCATCCTCGGTTTCCGCAGCCACAGCGGGGCCCGTTAGGGTCAATCGTCATGTGCCCAACTTCCCCGGCCATGCCATCCGCTCCATGCCAGATCTCACCCCCCAGGACTAACCCGCCTCCCACCCCTGTCCCGAGGGTGATAAAACAAAAATCCTGCGCATCTTTTGCCGCGCCCATCCACTTCTCTCCCAAGGCTGCGGCGTTGGCATCGTTCTCTATGAAAATGGGAGGGCCAATCCTCTGCGAGAGCATCTTCTGAATGGGAAAATTCTTCCATCCGGGAAAATTGGGAGAGACCGAAACCACCCCTTGTCGGAAGTCGATGATTCCGGCAACGCCGATGCCCACGGCCGAAACCCTGCCCCGAGATAGGGGATTCGTTTCCAGACTTCGAACGGTCGAAAAAATGTGGTCAATAATTTGGATCCTTCCAAGAGATGCTTCGGTTGGCCTTTTCAGCCTGGCCAGAATATGCCCCCGCCGGTTTACCAGGGCTGCTTTGATGAATGTACCGCCGATGTCCATCCCGATTACCATCGGACCCATGGCTATTCTTTCCAGCCGAAGTCTCCCACCAGAGGGACGAAAACACATCCCGTGATATCTTCTTCCTTAAACTGGTTTCCTTTTCGGGTCACTTTATAGAGCGTCTGGGTATAGCGGGGGCCTACGGGAATGACTAACCTCCCTCCTTCTGCTAATTGGGAGGTAAGCGTTAGCGGTACTTCCGGAGCTCCGGCGGTGACCATGATCCCATTGAAGGGAGCGTTCTCCGGCCATCCTTTCGTCCCATCTCCCGTAAGGAAAAAAATATTTTCGTAACCCAGTTCTTGCAGAGTCTTTTGAGCTCCCTGGATAAGCGTTTGGATTCGCTCGATCGTGAAAACGGTTTTGGCGAGCTCGGCCAAGATGGCGGTTTGATAACCTGATCCCGTGCCAATCTCCAAGACTCTCTCATCCCCGTAAAGCTCCAGGGTTTGAGTCATTACTGCGACCATATAGGGTTGAGAGATGGTTTGCCCCTCTCCAATGGGAAGGGGGCGGTCTTCGTAGGCGGCATGCTGATGTTCATGAGAGACAAAAAAGTGGCGGGGAATTTTGGCCATAACATCCAGTACGCGCTGGTCATGAATGCCCCGTCTGCGGAGTTGCTCTTCCACCATGGCTAGCCGCTCCTTTTTAAAATCCTGCACCGCCGACCTTCCTCCTTGACCCGAAGGCAACGACTATTCACCGCTGAGACCGCAGAGAAGGCAAAGAAAATA
>JACRCA010000052.1 GCA_016234425.1 Deltaproteobacteria bacterium
CCGGTCCTTTGTGAGCTACATCGATCGCAGCCGGGAGTACTACGCCGCTCAGGGCTACTCCCAGCCGTACGCCTGGGCCCACCACGACGACACCCCCTTCACCCCTCTCAAGAAGCCGCTCTCCGAGTGCCGGGTGGGGTTGGTGACGACTGCAGGCAAAATGGACGCCGAAGCCGAAAGCCAGGGCCACCGGAAGGCCAGGGAGTTGTACGCGATGGCGGCAAATCCGGCCCCGACACGCCTGTTCACTGCCGACTTGTTCTGGGACAAAAGGGCAACCCACACTGACGATGTCAATAGTTTCCTGCCGCTGAACCGTCTAGCCGAGTTAGCTGCTGGCGGCCGGATCAAGTCGGTCTCGCCCCGCTTCTATGGGGTCCCCACCGAATACAGCCAGGGCAAAACATCGTTGCGGGATGCCCCGAAGATCCTGGAATGGTCCCGTGAGGATGGTGTCAACGCCATGCTCCTCTCGGCACTCTGACCAGTCTGCCACCAGACCGTGAGTCTGGTCGCCCGGCACCTCGAAGAGAACGGCGTGCCCACCGTAGTATTGGGCTCGGCCCGCGACATCGTCGAGGAATCTGGCGTCGCCCGCTTTGTGTTCACCGACTTTCCACTGGGAAACCCATGCGGGAAGCCCTGGGACACCGAGATGCAGCGCTCGATCGTGGGAACTGCCCTTGATCTGCTGGAGAGGGGCTGGATGCCCCGCACCACGGTTCAGACGCCATTCCGCTGGGACAGCGATCAGTGGCGCGACGCCTTCATGCGGGTCGACGACAGTAACCGCGAAGCGCTCGCCCGGGAGGGAGAAGAACGCCGTCGCCGTCAAGCCGAAGCGAAGAAAAAGTGAGATGCGGGACGTAAGTTCTAAAGCAATTTGTTGGTTCCATGAAGGGAAGAGACCTTTTTTGATTCGCCTCAAGAGATGAACTTCCTGACGAGCTCCAGGATTTCTTTCTGGTTAATCGGCTTGGAAAGGTAACCTTCCGGCGGGGGAACCTGCGGGCGCGTGGAGATAAATTTTTTGAAGTCTTCGGAAATACCGGTCACGATAATGATCGGGATCTTTTTCCATTGATCGTTGGCTTTCATATCCCGGTAAAACTTGATACCCGACTTTTCTGGCATGGAAATATCCAGGGTGATCAGGTCGGGAAGGTTGGTTTCTACCTGTTTCCGAGCTTCTAGGCCATCCCTGGCCAGAAGAGTATCGTAGCCGTTGTCCTCCAGCAGGGTAGAGAGATACGTAAGAATATCTTCTTCATCGTCTACAATTAGAACTTTCTTTTTGCTAGGCATAAAGCCCCCTTACTAAGATTTGGATGAAGCGGGCCTAGAAGCTGGTCCCTTCCTGGGCAATTTCACCGTTACTCGGGTTCCTTTGTTCAATTCGGACTCCAAGAGAATTTCGCCCCCATGGGCCTGAACAATTTTGTTGGAGATAAAGAGTCCTAAGCCCGTTCCATCTCCAGCTTTGGATGAGAAGAATAGGGTGAACGCCCTTTCCCGGGTTTCCTGATCCATGCCAATCCCGTTGTCATAAACTTCATATTCGACGAAATCAGGGTACCCCTTGAGCCCCATCCGGATCTGATGAGTGCTCTTTTTTTTATCCACCCGGCAGGCATCGAGGGCATTCTCCACCAGATTGACCAGAAGAGAGCGGATGGCCTTAGCATCGGCGGCCATATCCCCGGCGGCTGGGTCGAATTCGCAATGAAAATCAATGCCGTACTCCTTGGCCTTCCCCCGCATGAGTCCTAAGACTTCTTCCGCCACAGAACGGGCTGGAATCCAATCCAAATTCGGTTCCCGATCCTTCGCATAGTAAAGGAGATCCAGGACCATCGTTTTAATGCGGGCTACGTTGCGCTCGACCATTTGCCATCCCTGCTTTATCCGCTCCCGGTTGTTTTTTTCCAGACCGGAGTTGACCAGATAGCTTCCACCGTCAAGGCTGGTGACCAACCCCTTGATCCCATGGGAGATGGAACTAATCACCAGGCCGACAGAAGCGAGCTGGGATTGAAGCTGGCGGATTTGACTGATGTTGGTACTCATCTCCATCACGCTCTTAATCTGCCCCTCCGCATCGCGAATCGGGGCAGTGGAGACCAGGACATTCACCTGTTCGCCATCTCGAGAGGTCACCACTTCCTCAGTCTGATGGACCTGTCCATCTTGAAAGGTTTGCTTAACGGCACAGGGGACGCAGGCCTCCAAACGGTGCATATAGGCCTGGTAACATTTGCTTCCCAGAACTTCTCCAAAATCTTCCCGGAATCGCCGGTTGGCCTCGATGATCCGCAGATCCCGATCCTGAATGGTAATATAACAGGGAACTTCTTCAAAGAGCTGGCGGTATCGCTCCCGGCTTTCCCGGATTTGATTCTGCAAGAGTTTGATCTCCGTGATGTCTGTGGCCATTTTCATAACAGCCGTGATCTCCCCGGCCTCATTGCGGATGGGCGTGGTATACACAATCAGAGATACTTCTTGCCCGAAAAGATTCTGGAATTGCTCTTCGATGCCATGACGGAGGCCATCCCGGAAAGTACGCTCCGCAGGGCAGTGCTCGCACCTTTCTGACCGGTGGCAGTTGATCTCGTAGCAATAGCGCCCCTCATATTCCCCGAAGTCCTTCCGGAATCTTTGGTTCGCTTCCATGATCCGCAGGTCCCGATCCAGGATGGTGAGGTAAGCGGGTATGACTTCAAAAAACTGTTTATAATTCAATTCCATGTTCAACCTCACATGAAGAGGGAATTTTCAGCTTATTTTCCTCCCATCCTGCGCCAGTTCAAGAATTTTGCGCACATTGACCAGCAAACTCTCGGCGCTGATGGGCTTATCCATGTATCCTTCTGGCGGCCTTACTGGGCGGTCATAGATCAGCCGGCGCAGTTCCGGCTTTCCCGTGATGATACAGACCCGGGAGGCTGAAAGTTCCGGGTTCTTCCGCAATTCCTCAAAAACGTAGCCACCATTTCTTCCCAGCATGGAAAGATCCAGAGTAATCAGGTCGGGCTTTTCCTTGAAGGCCAGGTCCAATGCCTGATCTGCATCGGCAGCCTGAAGGACTGTCGCCCCCTGATCTTCGAGGACGGTGGAAATAAAGGTCAGAATATCTGGCTCATCGTCAACCACCAGGATTTTGTACCCTTTAAGGATCAAGAGTTCGGGTACGACGACCCTCTTCTCGATCACCATGGCGTTGGATACCAAATTTACCAGTTGGGTGACCTGCATGCCCAGTTTATAATGCCGGATCAGGTCGGTTAGGGCATCCACACAATTATGACAGGTAGTGACGACAATTTTTGCTTCCGTTGCTTTCAGCTGGTCGCCTTTGATTCGACCGGATTTGAGCCGGAGAGGGGTGTATTCAGACATGGACATGGCTCCCCCTCCTCCCGTACAGCAATAATTCTCCGCCCGGTTTGGATACATCTCCCGAAAGTCGCTAACCACCAGATGGAGTAGCTCCCTGGGCTCCTCGAAAAATCCACAGCTGCGGGCGTTATTGCAAGAATCGTGGAAAGTAACAGGAATATCATTCTTGTTCCTGTCCACTCTGATCCGCCCTTCTTTAATGTAACGGAGCATCGTCACGACTGAGCTTTCCATTTCAAAAGGAACATCCATTCCCGCCCAGTTCGGACCTTCGCACCGCAGAGTCCGATAGCCATGCCCGCACTCGGAGATTACGAGCTTCTCTCCCTTGAGCTCCATCACCTTTTCGTAAAGCCTGCGGACCATAGCACCGCCCAGTTCATCATCGCCAGAGAATAGGCCAAAGTTGGTCATATCCCATCCCTCGCTAGCCATGGTCCAATTCTCGCCGGCCATATAAAAGATGCGAGCGGCATCAGAAATGGTGCGGGGGTCATACTTGATCTCTCTGGGGTTGATGGCATAGACCATATCGGCATCCATTCTGTCAATGGGGATCCTGGCTGCCGGATCTCCTATTTCGCTTTCCAATTCATCAGACAACCATTCGAGAGTCTCCAGGTAGTCTTCTTTGAGAACTCCCATCTGGTTCCCAATCTCCCATTGGTCTTTGCTGACCATGGCCAAGCCCTCGGGCAGGATGCCTACCGAAGCCAAAAGTCCCCGGGCCATGCGGTTGAGAGTGGCAAAATCGACGCCCATCGGGCAGTTCAGGGAGCATCGCCGACAGTTGGTGCACTTACCAAAGACGATATCCTTCAGTTTTTCCAATTCTTCATCGGTGTCCAGGTCCTGGGCCTTGACCCACCAGGGAAAGACCCGGCCGGTCCAATCGAAATGGCGCTTGAAGATCCTGCGGATCTGATCGGCCTTGAAGGCTGGGGCAAAGGTTGGATCATCTGGATTGGAAAGGACATAATGGCAGGACTCGGTGCACATGCCACAGTGGACGCAGGCCACCAGGGAACCTACCATCTGGCGGTTAAGCTTCTGGCCCATTCTTTCTATGACTTTGCTGGCTTTGTGGGATCTTATCTTTTCGGGCATCATTCACTCCTGAAAATCATCGTCCCATTACAGTTAAATCCTTGTCGGCTTCGGCTGCGGGACCCTTTTGATGGGGTAAACTCCCCGGTGACCCATGCTCTTGCCGAAATAGTAGCGGGTGAAAGGGTAGTAGAGATAATGGGAGATCTTACTGAAAGGCACGTAGACCAGGAAGAAGGTGGTCAAGATAAAGTAGATGAGGAGCGTTTCTCCCCCCAGGTCCGGGCGATTGGGAGCCGCCCCCACGGCAAAGCCTAACCAGACGATCAGAAGGGAGAGGGAAAAAATGTCGTCCGGCGTGCTAATGAGGCGGACTGCCGGGTGGCTGAGGCGGCGGTAGAGACGGTAGCCTCCGACTACAGCGGCGCAAATCATTATTCCCTGAAAAATCCGAACGACCCAAGAGTTCTGCAGCAGGCCGGGGGCATAGGGAATCACAAAAGATAATCCAATCCCGGCAGCCACTCCTAAGTGAAAGATCACAAACTGGGCATAGAAAAAGGGCCTCAGCCGGGTGCTTTCCATGGCCCAGGGCGAGGCTATGTTGGCCCAAGAATAGAGGATCCCTTTCACTTGGCTGGTGTCAGGAGAGCCGGTGGGCGCCTGCCGTTCGCGGCCCGCCTTAAAACGCAAAAGCCAACGGAGCCGCAAGATGTAGACCAGACCCATGAAGCTAAGAGCCAGCAATTGTAATTCATTTTCGACAAAGTTCAGTAGACCACTCATTCCCCCTCCAGCATTTTAAAGAAAATCCTAACTCATGGCCTTCAGCTGCTCCTGGAAAAGACTGTATTCTCGAGAATCCCGGAGACAAAAGATCACTTCTCTTAATTTCGTATTTTTCTCCAGATATTCTTTCACGGCCCTTAGAACAATTTTAGCACATATATTCAAGGGTATACCGTAGAAACCTGTCCCCATGGCGGGGAAGGCCAGACTCTGGATATTGTTCTCTTCCGCTCTCCGCAGTACATTCAGAGTGGTAAGGAGGAGTTTGTCTTCAGTTCTTTCTTCTTGAAATCGAGGACCTACAGCATGGATAATGTAGTTAGCTTCCAGGTTTCCGCCCGACGTTACCACGGCTTCGGTCGTATTCACTACACCAAACTTCTTCAACTCTTCCTGAATTTTCGGCCCTCCCCGCGTGGCCATCGCTCCGCCGAATCCCGATCCCAGGATCAAATCCGGACGCGCATAGTACGCAATCGCTTCGACATCCAAGTCTATGATAAACCCTTTGGCCAGGCGCATCACGCTCTGGTTCACTTTCAGTTCATCCGCCATGCTTACTCTCCGGCTTTTAAAAATATGCCTTTTTGTGATATTCCCTAATGAAATCCACGCCAAGCTAATGCTGGAACAACTGGTTATTCAAACTGGATCATCGGCTTCTTCAGGCCTTCCATCGTATTCACAATAAGTTCTACGAGGCCAC
>JACRCA010000010.1 GCA_016234425.1 Deltaproteobacteria bacterium
TTGCCTATCGGATTTTGCGGAAGGAAGACGGGGCAGAGCTGGTGACGGGTACAACCCTGCACGCCTTCGTCGACCAGGAGGGCAAGATCGTCAAGGTTCCGGCACCCCTGAAAGAAAAGCTGAGGGTTGATCTTTCTCCCGAAAAAGGGCCTTGACAGGTTTTTTTATTTTTAGTAGCTTGAATGGGCAATCGAAGGTGGAAGGGATTTCCCGCCCTTGCCTCTTCCAGACAAGGGATTTTAAAAGATTCTCATTCCTGAAGACAGAGGTTGCCCATCAAGGGGATGAAGGCCCGGGCAACCTTCTTTCATTCTCTTAAGGAAATCATCCATGAATCCGGCAATCGAAAGAGATGAGGAAAAGGCCACCTCCAAACTGAGGTCTTTGTACGAAATCGCCAAAACCTTGAATTCCTCCCTGGACTTGAAGGAGACGTACGGGCGAATCCTCAGCATTCTCTCCCAATATATGGGCATGAAGCGGGGAGGCTTTATGGTGTTGAATGCGGAGTCGAGCGAGTGGGAGATGGGAGGAGCCCATGGCCTTTCCGCCGAGGAAATGAAGCGGCGGAAGGAGTACTTCGGCTCTGGGGTCCTGGAGAAGATCTTGGAGAAAGGGCATATGGCCGCAGTGGTCGAAAGCGGGGAAAATATCTGGCTTTATGATGGAAAAGCCAAGACAGCCCCCAAGCGGGCAAGTGCCTCTTTCCTCTGCGGTCCCCTGAAAGCCCAGGGATCGATCACGGCCATTTTGGGGATAGACCACCTTTTCGAAGAACCTGCTGCGGTCACGGAAGACCTTAATCTCCTGGGAGAAGTGTGTTCTCTGATCAGTGAGGCCATGCAGATGCGCAAGGCCATGGCAGTGGAGAACAGGGTTTTGCTCGAGGAAAACTGGAGTTTGCGAAAAGACCTGGAAACTCTGGGCCAGAGTGTTCCGAAGGTCAAGAGGAAGATTTCTCTGACCGAAATATTGGAAGATCGCCTAAGCCGAATGATCGCCGAGATGAAAGTCGACCCCCGGTCAAAGGGGCGGCTGTATGATGAAGTTTTGAGTGTAGTCGAGAAAACTTTGCTCAAATCCGCTCTGGAAAAGACGAAGCATGTTCAACTTAAGACCGCCCGCTTCCTGGGAATCAATCGCAACACTCTCCGCCGAAAAATAAAAGAGCTGGGGATCACCCCTAAAGAAAAATGAAGGGTTCAAGGGGCCGAGGGTCCAAGGGGTCCAGCGAAATACCAGCATGCTTTGTTGAATTTTTATGAAATACTTGAACCCTTGGACCCTTGAACCCTCGAACCCAGTATTTTACAGGAATCCTTTGGGCTTCGGAGAGATAGCTTTTTCTTCTGGAAGCATGCCCTCTGGCCGATCCTTCATTTCTTCCACTTTTAGACCAGATTTTTCCAAGATGAACTTGTCGTCTCCAGGATCAGGTTTGAACTCCAGCTGCAGCTTTTTTGCCTGTTGGATGTAGGACCCTTCTTTGAGGCGGATCTCCCCGCTGGGGACGACGACGATGGCGGATTCTCCCTCGATGGGACACCTTTGCTCGCAAAACCCGCAACCGTTGCACTTGGAAACGATGACCACGGGACGTCGGTAACCTTCCACAGGGCGGAAGACAATGGCGTTGTACGGACAGATTTCATCGCAGATCAAGCAGAGTTTATCCTGGGCCCAGACCAAGCATAGCTCTTTGCGCAAAACAGCCGTGCCCACTTTGGCGTGGTTTTTTTCTTCCAGTGAAAGGGAGCGAATGGCTTGCGTAGGGCAGACTTTGCCGCATACGTTGCAGTTCTGCTCGCAAGGCGCGAAGCGCAGGTCCATCTTCGGTGTCCAGAAACCTGGGAGGCCAGACTCCCATAGACAAGGTTGGAGGGTATTGGTAAGGCAGGATTTCATGCACTCTCCGCAGCGAATGCAGGTCTTTAAGAATTCCGCCTCAGGCAGCGCCCCGGGCGCTCGGATCAATTGATGCTTGCTTTGAAGCGGGGTAAAAGGAGTGCGGCCAGCCAGAAAAGCAACCGCGAGTCCCCCGGTAAAGGAGTAAAGAAATCCTCGGCGCGAGAAATCGATCGGCGAGAATTCTCCCCCTACGTTCGAGGCTCGGTCAGAAGAAGGGAAAGCTGAAAAAGTAATGGCTCCTTTCGGGCAAACATCCGCGCAGGTTTGGCATTGGATGCATTCGGGAAGGCGCATTCTCTTCGGGTCTTGCCCGATTGCGCCCATGGGGCAGGCTTTCTGACATTTCTGGCATTCATTGCAGTCCTGATTAACCCGACGCTTGAAAAGGCCGAGGGGGGAGACAAAGCCGAGAAACGCCCCCAGAGGGCAAAGGTACCGACACCAGAAACGGGGAGCAAAGCGGTTGAGGGCTATGATCCCGGCAAAGATAAGAAAGGTTATGAAAGACATGTAATAAACCGGCTGGGGATAGGAGAGATGAGACAGGCCTATCCATCCCAGGGCCTGAAAGAGGGGCCGAAGAATATCCAAGATTAAATTGATCAGGGTGATGATAAGGGGGTAAAGGAAGAAGGTATAGAACCTGGTGAGCAGGGGCAATGGATCCATAAGGTAGGAAAGGGATAAGCCGACCAGGGCTGCGCTTAGGAAGAGGATGAGCAAAAAGAATTTTATCTTCCGAAAGCTCGCCTCATTTTTCAGCTCCCCGCTGCTCCTTTTGTGGAAGAAAAGGGGATTTAAAAAGTCGATCACGGCCCCCAGGGGGCAAACGTAAGAGCAGAAGAACTTGCCGATGGCGAGGGTGGCTCCGATGATGATTAAGGACCATAAAGCCCTGCTGATAATTTCCTTTCCGGTAAGGATCGCAGTCAACCCTAAGAGGGGGTCCAGGCGCAAGTACACATCGGCGGGAAGCCAGTCCGGCAGCTTGTAGGTGGCCAAGATAAAAAGGGCGGAGAATAGAAAAAGGGAGAAAGCCTGGACGAAAGTCCTCATGCTCTCCCCTTGAAGAGTCTGAGTTGCTCGACGTCGATCTTTCCCAGGCCCCGCTGATGGGCTGCCAGCAAATGTTCGACCTGTCGGCCCTTAAAGTTTTGCCCATACCATGGGACGACGGTCACCCCAAAGGAGTCCACAGCCACAGGGTCAACGCCAGCAATGATCAGGTTAGGTTTCTGGACATCGCCTGGTCCTCCCGGCCCTCCAGAAACCAAAGCCCGGGTGGCATCAAGAATGGTAAGCTGGGGTTTGATCACGGTGGCCAGGTCGGCAAGCGCCTGGTTGATGTTGTACTTGGAGTGAAAGCTCCATCGGTCCCAGATCAAACCCATAAGGCCCTTGATGCCCAGGCTAACGCCTGTAGCAGAATGAGTCTTGGCCTGGGGGAGGTTGATAAGAACGTCGCTATCCAAGACTTCTTTGAGAATCTCAACGCGATCCAAGATTTTTCCCTGGGGCACCTTTACCTCGCGGAAGAATTTTCTCTCCTCGAGGGCCAGCACATGAACCCCTTTGATCGGTTTGCAGGCTTCCTGAATGCCTGACCTTCTGAGGCAGAGTTCAGCCGGACGCAGGGGATAGTCCAGGACCACTACCCTTTGTGCTCCAGCATCCATGCAGGCTTGAGCCACCGTGGCTACTACGAGGGGATGGGTGGTGGAACCCCATTCTGGAGGGTTGGAGAAAGACATATTGGGCTTAAGAACAACGCGCCGCCCTTTTTTAACGAAGCGCGATATTCCTCCCATGGCCTCTATGGCCCTTTTCGTAGCTGCCGCTGGGTCGCCGGATATGACGACCAGGTCATACTCATCGGTGGCATCCAAAAAAGCTGGCTTACCCGCCAGGCTCATGGCCAATCCAGCAGTCGCGGCTTTCAAAAAATCTCGGCGGGTAATTTTCCGGCCATGGTCCTTCATCGAGTAACGCCCTTTCTGCCATATTTTAAAACAGATTCTTTGATATACAAACCTTTTTATACTGATCCTGGGAATTTTCTCTATGATTTGCATCAGGAAAGCTTCTTGACAAAACTCTGGGAATATACTATCAAAACAAAAGATAAAAAATGGAGCTCATTTCCATTCTTATGGCCCCTGCAGGATCCAAAGGATCATTGATCAAAAAGTTAGAAGCCCTTTCCAAGATCAGCAAAGCCATTTCTTCCGACCTTTACTTGGAGGACATTTTGCGCTTGATCGTGGTGGTTACAGCGGAAGTGATGAAGTCGAAGATTTGCTCTCTCTGGTTGTTAGATGAGAGGGATAAGGCTCTAAAGATCAGGGCCACGCAGGCGATAAGCCAGGAGTATTTGAAAGAGAGAAGCCTAAAGTTGGGAGAGGGGGTAGTGGGGTATGTAGCCCAAGAGAACAAGCCGATGATGATCTACAATGTCCTCAAGGAGCCAAGATACAAGGAGAAGGAGTTGGCTCGCCGAGAGGGGCTGGTCTCCATGTTAAGCGTACCCATGTCCGTGAAGGATAAGATCATCGGGGTGATCAACTGCTATACTTCCTTTCCCCACAAATTCACCAAGAGCGAGGAGGAGGTGTTGACCACCGTGGCCAACCAGGCGGCCATCGCCATAGAGAATGCCGGCCTGATTATGAAGGCCAAGATTATCGAGGATGAGCTGATTTCTCGCAAGCTCGTGGAGCGGGCCAAGGGAATTTTAATGAAAGAGCAAAACCTCTCCGAGGAAGAAGCCTTCCGCAGGCTGCAGAAGAAATCCATGGACCTGCGAAAATCCATGCGGGAGATCGCTGAGGCGGTTATCCTGGCCAATCAAATTCAAAGCTGAAACCGAGGGAATTCAATTTAGAGGATCTGTGGGTTCGATTCCCATCTCATGACCTGCCATCGGCAACTTGGCCAGCCCGTGAAGGCCATTGAAGTCTATCGCCGCTGCAAGAAAATCCTCTCTACGGTTCTCGGGATCGAACCTTCCCTCAGGATTGAAGCTATATACAAGGACTTGATAGCTAATATCAAAGTCTGCGTAACAAATTGAACTCTTCCCCAATCTGCTCTGTTGGATTACTCGTTCGACTGATCAATCGCCATATTTTATGGAAGGAGGATGTTTCAAGAGAGGAGAACCCTGAATCGTTTGTTGCCTCTTAACGATTTGTCAAAAGTCAGAGTGATTTCAGCACCAACCTTTTCATTTATGCGGCCCAAGTAATAATCTGAAAAATCTCCCTTGTCTTTGCGGTACTCGTTCAGTGCCTGCCAGACTACTTCTTTTTCAGGTACCTCAAATTGAGCTGTGCGCATGATTTGATCAAGGGCAATTAGGATTTCGGGCTTATTGTACCCATAAGCATTTTCCATTACCCACACCAGCTCGCACAATACTAATGGTTGGATCACCAGCTTTTCACCTTCGGCGGCAGCCACTTCAATTTCTTTCGTGGCCAATTGCGCCTGTTTCGGATCGTCCTGCGTTAGGTAACGGACTAAGACGTTGGTATCCAAGCCCTTCATTTCACTTTCCTTTGCCTTTCTCGAATCGCCCGGTTCATCTCTTCCACGGTTACCGATGAACGGCCGGGGCGATGCAACAGACCCTTCAGACGCCGAACATCCTGGACCGCCGGACGGATCAGAACATCGCCGTTATCCTGCACAATAAAATCGAGCGTGTCCCCGGGTTGAAGCCCCAGGCGATCGCGGATGGTCTTGGGAATAACCGTCTGTCCTTTACTCGTAAGGGTTGCTGTCGGCATAATGTGGCCCTTTCTTATTGAATCTTACATAATTATAAATTTCTTACAATATGGTAAGATATTTCCCGAACCATGTCAAGGGCCTTCCAGCCCCCCTTTAGGATTTCTGCCACAGTCGCCCTTATCCCCTCATCCCCTTACCTCCTTACCCGCTCATCTTCTGGCCCCTCCTCCTTCCAGGATTTCGCCAAATAGATCCTCCCAGAAAAATCCGCGAAAAAACACTTGACAAGAAACTAATCATTATGTTTTATTATATGGCAAACTGTTGATATATCGTGCTGCCCGATGGCGTGCGGCACCCGGAAAGACAAAGGCGTCCAAAAATGGGGCGCCTTTTCTTTTTGGGGGTTTCCTGGGGCGTCCAGCAGGAATTCTTTGTAAAAATAGGAGGTTATAAAAATGACCTTTAGCAGAGTGAACGCCAGCCCGGCAACGATGAGTCGAAACCGGGTGAGCCCCTCTCCCTTTTCGGGGATTTGTGTGACCTGTTTGGATGGTTGTCCGGGGCCCTGTGAGGTGGGTCGCTCGGCGCTCCGCGGGAGAGAGATGATCTACCCTCAACCTTTCGGGAAGATCACGGCCGGATCGGAGAAA
>JACRCA010000054.1 GCA_016234425.1 Deltaproteobacteria bacterium
CGACCTTGGATACTGCCGGCATTCCCGCTTCAATCCGGTGCACGCCGGCCTCAGCCAGTGCCCTGGCAATATCCAGCTTATCCTTTAAAGTGTAAGCGATTCCCGCCTGCTGTTCCCCATCGCGCAGGGTGATGTCATGGATCTTAATCTCGCTGGCCGGAGGAAAGGAAAATCCAGAGGTAACCTCCGGTTCATAATTCCAGGGGCTGACAAACCATTTGTCCGTTTTCCAGGGTTGACTCATTCTTTCTCCTTCCGTAAGTTCTTTTTAAAAATAAAGGGTTCAAGGAGTCTAGGGTCCCAGGGTTCGAGTGTTTTTTTAAAATCTTTCACTTGGCCCCTTGACCCCCTGAACCCTATTTCAGTCCCAACACATCCTGCATATCGTAAAGACCGGGTTTTTGATTTACCACCCACGCGGCCGCCCGCATGGCTCCCCGGGCGAAGTTGTCCCGGCTATGCGCCCGGTGGGTGACTTCCAACCTCTCTCCTAAGCCCCCGAAGATTACCGTATGCTCGCCGACAATATCTCCAGCACGGATGGTTTGCATCCCGATCTCCGAACGTTTTCTCTCCCCGATAATCCCCTTGCGGGCATACACTCCTGCCTGATCAAAGTTACGGTTCAAAGCCTGGGCCAGAATCTGGCCCATTTTCATGGCCGTCCCGCTGGGGGCATCCTTCTTCATTCGGTGGTGAGCCTCAATTACCTCAACGTCATAGTCTTCCCCGAGAATTTTGGCGAGGTCCCCAATCATCCTGAACATCACGTTCACGCCCACGCTCATATTCGGGGAGAGAACGCAGGGAATTTTCCGGGTCAGCGCCCGCACCTCTTCCATCTGTTCAGAGGAGAATCCGGTGGACCCGATGACCGCACTTCTGCCATACTCCCCGGCCACCTGCAAGTTCTTCAAAGAAGCCTCGGCGTTGGTGAAGTCGATGATCATATCTCCAGAGGTGATGACATCTTGCAGAGCGCCAGATAGAGGAATATTCCATTTTTGGAGGCCGGCGATTTCCCCAGCATCCCGCCCCAAGTGCGGGTGGTCTTTCCGTTCTACCGCGCCCGCAAGGTGAATATTTGGGGTCTCATGGATCGCGGCCAGGATGCGCATGCCCATCCTCCCGGCTGCCCCGACGACAATTGCCTTCACAATATCTTTGACCATAACCCCCCCTTAGATACAAATTCGAATTTCGAAATTCGAAATTTTTTAGCGGTAGGCTTCTTCCCAGAGTTCCCCTTCGTACACCACGCGGGTGTCCCCCTCGAGGAAGACTCGCTCGAAAGCTTCTCCCCTACGCTGGAAATATATGTTCAAAACTTCTCGCCCTGTTGTTTCTACAGCCACTGGCGAATCAACCAGGCCTATGGCCGCGGCGATCAAGGCTGAAGCCACGGCACCCGTACCGCAGGCCAAAGTCTCATCCTCTACACCCCGTTCATAGGTCCGAACCTTCAAACGTCCCCGATCGATGAGCTGGACGAAATTGGCATTGGTTCCGGCAGGTTGGAAGCGGGGATGAAAACGAATCTTTCGCCCCAGTTCCACCACAGGCAAGCGGCCAGCTTCCTCAACGATTTCCACGGCATGGGGGACGCCGGTGTTAATAAAGTGGAGGCAGTGCCCCTGTCCATCGATCGGTACGGCCAGATGGAGTTCCATTCCCGTGGGCTGAACCATCTGCAGTTTCACACGTTTTCCATAGACTTCAGCTTCGATGATACCGGCCAAAGTCTCGAAGGAAAGCTGAGGAGGGGCAATTCCTTTGAGGACTGCAAAACGAGCCGCGCAGCGTCCTCCGTTTCCGCACATCTCTGCCTCGCTGCCATCGGCGTTGAAGAAACGCCAGCGGAAGTGCACGCGCTTGGAGGGCTCGATGAGAATCAAACCATCAGCTCCCACGGAAACTTTGCGGGCGCACACTCTGGCCACAAAGTCCTTCAGTTGGTCGGCATCCAAGATTCCCGGACGATTATCGATGAGGATAAAATCGTTCCCGCTTCCGCTCATTTTCATAAAAGGAATTTTGACCATTTATTCCTCTTTAATTTTAATAGGACGCAGATTTTCGCAGGTTCATGCAGAGAACATTCTAATATTTAAGATCTTGAAAATCCGCGTTTACCCTGTTAGATAGTAAACATCTAACAGGGTGAATCTGCGTCCAATAAATTCGTTATCTTTTCAAGCCAAAAAATCCGGAATGAATTCCCCTTTGATCAGGTCGTCATAATCCTCGCGCTGCCGGATGATATAAAAGCGGTCTTTGGCCACTAGAATTTCTGGCACCCGGGGCCGAGAATTATAATTGGAAGACATGGTGAACCCATAAGCTCCCGCGCTCATCACTGCCAGAAGTTCGCCGGGTTCCACTTTGGGGAGCTGGCGATCCCTGGCTAAGAAATCTCCGGACTCGCAAATCGGCCCCACTACGTCAGCCACGATCTCGATTTGATTTTTTCGCTGTACTGGCTGGATTCTCTGGTAGGATCCATAAAGGCTGGGACGGATGAGATCATTCATGGCTGCGTCCACGATGATAAAATTTTTCTCTCCGCCCTCTTTGGTGTACAAAACCTGAGTCACCAGGATACCGGCGTTGCCCACGATTACCCGGCCGGGTTCCAGAATCAGAGTGCAATCGATTCCGCTCAGTTCATTCAGCAGGGATTGAGCATACTCTTTAGGATGGGGCGGCGTCTCCTGGTCGTACGTAATGCCTAACCCACCTCCCAGGTCCATGTACTGGATTTGAATTCCCTCCGCGCGCAACTTCCGGACCAATTCTTTGATCCGTTGCACGGCTTCCACAAAAGGTCCTACATCGGTGAGTTGAGATCCAATGTGGCAACTCACCCCGATCACTTTGATGTTGGGCAATGTGCTGGCCAGCTGGTATTCGTCGACGGATTTTTGGAGGTTGATGCCAAACTTATTTTTCTTCAACCCCGTAGAAACATATGGATGCGTGCGCGGGTCCACGTCCGGGTTAACCCGCAAAGACACTGCCGCTTTGGTTCCCATCCTGCCGGCGAGTTGGTCAATGGCCACCAACTCCTGGGATGACTCAACGTTAAACATGAGAATGGGAAACTCCAGGGCGTACTCAATCTCGTCTGGGCGCTTGCCCACCCCCGAATAAACGATCTTGCCGGGCGGCGCGCCGGCCTTCATGGCTCGGAAGAGCTCTCCCCCCGAGACCACATCGACCCCGCCCCCCAGCCGAACAAAGATCCTTAGGATGGCCAGGTTGGAATTGGCTTTGGCGGAAAAACAGATTAGATGTTCTACTTTAGAGAAGGCGCTGTCAAAGGCCCTGAAATGGTTCTCCAGGGTGTTCAAGCTGTAGAGGTAGAAAGGCGTACCCACCTCCTTAGCAATGGCTTGGATGGGAAATTCCTCACAGTAGAGTTCCTCTCCATGATATTGAAAATCGTGCATCGGCCTTCCTCACCGAGAAATAATTTTAATTTTATAACATAGACTTTGAAAGCAGGTCAAACAAATTTACAGGGTGTCATTGTTCCCACATGAATTGACAATAGGGTCCTAAGCGACTAACATATAATAAAGGAAAATTCAAATGGCAAATCGCAAAATTCAAAATTGAAAGTGCTCGATAAACCAGGAAAGACAAGGCACAAGTAGGATGATCTGCTCCCCAGGAATAACGGGTTTCGTAAGGTGTGGAGATTCAAGGGTGATGAGTTTGTTAAGGGGGAAAACCTGGGGATGGGTTCTCCTTTGTTTAATTTTAATCCTACCTTCGGAGCCGACATACGGTGGGAAGGTTTGGGCCCAAAAAGGGGGAGTTCCTGAACTGACCACGGCGATTGCCGACGTGGCCCAAAGAGCCATGCCTGCTGTGGTGCACATTGAGGTCACCCAGCGGCTGGAGGTGCCAGTCCCCGTCTCCCCCTTCGAGAGTGATCCTTTTTTCAGGTATTTCTTCGGAGGCCCGCCGGGACCGCGGAAATATAAGAAAGAGATGCGGGGAATCGGCACCGGCATGATCATCGATCGGGAAGGGCACATCCTGACCAACAACCATGTCGTCAGCGGGGCGACGAAGATTACAGTGAAAATGGCATCCGGTGAAGAATTTGAGGCCCAAATTATCGGCGCCGACCCCAAAACCGACCTGGCTGTGATCAAGATCAAACCCCCGCAGAATGTCCCCTACCTTACTTTTAGTGATTCAGACAGATTGCGGGTGGGGGAGTGGGTAGTAGCGATCGGCAACCCCCGCGGCTTGGAACAGACGGTGACTGTCGGGATTATCAGCGCCAAACATCGTACGGGAATCTTGGACCCTGCAAGCTATCAGGACTACATCCAAACAGATGCGGCCATCAACCCTGGAAACAGCGGCGGCCCTCTGTTGAATCTGAATGGAGAGGTTATCGGAGTCAGCGCTGCTATCGTCTCCGAATCCGGGGGCTTTGAGGGAATCGGATTTGCCATTCCCAGCAATATGGCCATGGCTATTGCAGATGCTTTAATCCAGACTGGAAAGGTGGTACGCGGCTGGCTGGGGTTGAGCCTTCAGGAGATGACCGCTCCTCTGGCCAGGAGTCTGAATTTGAAGGTACTCAAGGGCGCATTGGTGGCGGATGTGATCAAGGAGGGGCCAGCAGAGAAGGCCGGTATCCGCCCAGGAGATGTCCTTGTCAGCCTTGACGGAGCGCCTCTGGAGAGCGCCAATGATTTCAGAAATCGTATTGCCGCCAGCCGCGCGGGGAAAAAGGTGGAGATAGGTCTTTTACGCAAGGGGGAATCGATGAAGGTTCAGGCCGTCGTGGAAGCCTACAAACCTTCGCCCAGCCTGGTGGCCGTGGAATTGCGCAGTAAATTGGGTGTAGAGGTCAAAGAAATTTCCGTATTGGAAGCGCGCCGGAAGCGGCTGGATTCGCGCGAAGGCGTTATTCTGACAAAAGTGGACCCCCAGGGGCCAGCGGGCCGAGCAGGTCTGGAACCGGGGGACATTATCCATCAGGTTAATAATCAAGCCATCCGAGGGCTTAAAGATTACAACCACATTCTTGAACAAGTCAAAAGCAATGAAGAAGTTTTACTTCTTGTCCGGGATACACGTACGGGGGAAGTAGGTTACTTAACGTTGGTAGCTCAATGAACGAAGAAGATACCTTCACCGGGATCTCTGGTCCTTTCGATTTGTGGCCCCACAGCGGGGATGACCAGAGCCCTGCTGAGACCTCCGAAGCTCTTGAGGTCTACGATCCTCTAAAAAAATACCTGATGGAAATCCGGAAATTCCCGCTTCTGTCGCGGGAGGAAGAGGTGGAGTTGGCCAAACGCTGGTGGGAAAAGAAGGACCGGCTGGCGGCCTATCGCCTGGTAGTTTCCAACCTGAGGCTGGTGGTAAAAATCGCTTTTGAGCATCAGCGGGCTTACACCAATCTGCTCGACCTCATCCAAGAAGGCAACCTGGGGCTAATGCAAGCCGTGAAGAAATTCGACCCCTACCGGGATGTGAAGCTCTCCTCGTATGCTTCCTGGTGGATCCGTGCTTACATTTTAAAATTTATTATCGATAACTGGAGCCTAGTAAAGATTGGGACCACGCAAGCCCAGAGAAAGCTCTTTTTCCGACTGAAAAAGGAAAAAAGTCGACTGGAAGCTTTGGGATACGAGCCTGGACCCAAACTTTTGGCTGGGACATTAGATGTGCGCAAAGAGGAAGTGGCTGAAATGAATCAGCGCCTCGAGGGGCGTGATCTCTCTCTCAACACCCCCTTGGACGAGAATGCTCGCCAAACTTATCTGGATGTGCTGCCCTCGGGGGAAGGGTTAGAGGAAAAGGTTTCGGATACCCGATTCCGGGAAGCCGTCAATCAAAGGGTGGAAGAATTTTCTCACTCCCTGAAGAGCAAGGAAGTTTTCCTCCTAAAAAATAGGCTGATCGCTGAGAACCCCATTACCCTCCAGGCCGCTGGGGATCAGTTACACATATCCCGGGAAAGGGCCCGACAGATAGAAAAACGAGTCCTGGACAAGTTGAAGATCTTCTTGAAGGAAAAATTTCCCGACCTCGACCTGGATATTAAAGACAGTAAGAAGTGAAGAGTGAGGAGTAAAGAGTGGGGGTTGACAACCTCAAGGTCAATGCTTAATTTTTGAATAGTTGTTAAAAAACAAAAAGGAGGGAATGGCTATGGCCTTGATTCGTTGGGATCCATTCCGGGAGATCGCCTCCTTGCAGGAGCGAATGAACCGGCTCTTTTCTGACGTTCGCCTGCGGACTCCTTTCGGAGAGGAAGAAATCACCCAGGGAGCTTGGATTCCGGCCGTGGACATTTATGAGACCAATGATGCTATCGTTCTCAAGGCCGAACTTTCAGGAATTCCCAAAGAGGAGATCTTCATCGAGGTAAAGGACAATACCCTCACTCTGAAAGGAGAGAAGAAGTTTGAGAGGGAAGTGAAGGAAGAAAACTACCATCGCGTGGAGCGTTCTTATGGGTCGTTTCAGCGGGCCTTTACGCTTCCCGGAACCGTCCAGCAGGACAAAGTAAGAGCCAAGTTCAAAGACGGGATTCTGGAGATCACGCTTCCCAAGTTAGAGCAAGCCAAACCAAAGCAAATCAAGATAGAAGTAAGTTGATACAGATTCTCCCTGGGGGGCGAAAGCCCCCTTTTTTTTAGGCCTGGTATGAGGATCAGGAGGATCTTCAGAGCAGCTCCTAAAAAGTTTTTGGCCAAAGAAAGGACAGAAGATGCGTTTTGATAAATTTACGTTAAAAGCCCAGGAAGCCTTGCAGGAAGCTCAGGCCCTGGCGGAAAAGCATGAACACCAGCAGATCGAACCGGAGCATCTCTTGTATGTTTTGCTCCGGCAGAGCGAAGGGATCGTTCCGCAGGTGTTTCAAAAATTAGGCGTTCCCCTCCCGGAAATCTTTTCCAAAATCGAAGACCTTCTGAAAAGAATCCCGAAAGTTTATGGGGCGGGAATGGGACAGGTTTATCTTTCTCCCCGGTTGAAAAAAGTTTTGGACATTTCTTTTGAGGAAGCAGACCGGCTGAAGGACACCTATGTGAGCACGGAGCATATGCTCCTGGCTGTCGCGGAAGAACAGGAGGGAGCAGGATCCAAGATTTTGGCCAGCCAGGGAGTGCACAAGGATGAAATTTACAAAGTGTTGGCCGCGATTCGAGGGTCGCAGAGAGTGACCGACCAGAGCCCGGAAGAAAAATACCAGGCCTTGGCCAGGTATACCCGGGATTTGACTGACCTAGGCCGGAAGGGGAAACTGGACCCAGTGATCGGGCGAGATGATGAAATTCGCCGGGTTCTGCAGGTCCTTTCGCGGCGGACAAAGAATAACCCGGTTTTGATCGGAGAGCCAGGCGTAGGAAAAACCGCCATTGTCGAAGGCCTGGCCCAGCGCATCGTCAATGGGGATGTGCCGGAGACGCTGAAGAATAAACGTCTGGTGGCCTTGGACCTGGGGGCTCTTATCGCGGGGACAAAATACCGGGGAGAGTTTGAGGATCGGTTGAAAGCCCTGCTCAAAGAGATAACAGAAGCAGAAGGGGAGATCATTCTGTTCATCGATGAATTACACACTCTCGTGGGAGCGGGGGCCGCTGAAGGGGCCATGGACGCCTCGAATATGCTGAAGCCGGCCCTGGCCCGGGGAGAGCTGCGATGTGTGGGAGCCACGACGATTAACGAGTACCGCAAGCACGTGGGAAAAGACGCTGCCTTGGAGAGGCGGTTTCAGCCCGTGATGGTCTTGGAGCCCACAGTGGAAGATACCATTGCCATCCTCCGGGGTCTCAAGGAGCGCTACGAAGTCCATCATGGAGTGCGCATCCAAGATTCAGCTATCGTGGCAGCTGCGACCCTTTCCCACCGCTACATCTCCGACCGGTTTTTGCCGGACAAAGCCATCGACCTGATTGACGAGGCCGCCTCCAGGTTGCGCATTGAGATCGATAGCCTGCCCGTTGAGGTTGATGAAGTGGAACGCAAGATTACGCAGCTGGAAATCGAGCGGCAGGCGCTTCTCAAAGAAAAAGATCGAACCTCTCGGGAGAGGTTAGAAAAAATCGAGAAGGAATTGACTGACCTGAAAACCTCAGCCGAAGCGATGAAAGCTCACTGGCAGAAGGAGAAAGAAGCGATTCAGAAGATCCGTTCCTTAAAGGAGCAGATCGAGGAAGCGAAACGGGAGGAGCAGCTGGCCGAGCGGGAAGGGAACCTGGCCAAGGTGGCGGAGATTCGCTACGGCCGGATTAATGAGTTGCAGAAAAAATTAGAAAAAGAAAACCAGGCCCTGGTGGGCCTGCAGAAGGAACGGACGATGCTCAAAGAGGAGGTGGAGGCCGAGGATGTTGCTG
This sequence comes from Deltaproteobacteria bacterium, assembly GCA_016234425.1. Classification (GTDB taxonomy): domain Bacteria; phylum Desulfobacterota; class SM23-61; order SM23-61; family SM23-61; genus JACRCA01. Next base: position 8,373 of record JACRCA010000054.1, read on the forward strand.
AAGTGGTGGCCAAATGGACGGGCATTCCGGTGGCGAAAATGATGGAAGGAGAGGTGGAGAAGCTTCTGAAAATGGAATCCCGGCTGAAGAATCGGGTCCTCGGGCAAGCAGAGGCCATCCGGCTGGTTTCTAATGCTGTGCGGCGGGCGCGCGCCGACCTCCAGGATCCTAACCGGCCGATCGGGTCGTTCATCTTCCTGGGCCCTACGGGCGTTGGAAAGACAGAGTTAGCCAGAGCTCTGGCCGAGTTTTTATTCGACGATGAGCAAGCCATGGTGCGCCTCGACATGTCTGAATTCATGGAGAAGCACTCCGTGGCCCGGTTGATCGGAGCTCCTCCAGGCTATGTAGGGTATGAAGAAGGGGGATACCTGACAGAAGCTATTCGCCGCAGGCCTTATTCTGTCGTCCTCTTCGATGAAGTAGAAAAGGCCCATCCTGAGGTTTTTAACGTGCTGCTCCAGATCTTAGATGATGGACGGCTTACAGATGGGAAAGGGCGGACCGTTGATTTTAAAAACATTGTTCTAATCATGACTTCCAACATAGGCAGTCAGTGGATTCAGGATCTGGGGGCCAATGAACACGAAGAGATGCGCCGCCGTGTACTGGAGGCCTTGAGGGCTCATTTCAAGCCGGAATTCCTGAACCGGGTGGATGACGTGGTGATATTTCATGCTCTCACCGTTGAAAATATAAAGGAGATCGTTGAGATTCAACTTAAGAATTTGAGGAAGAGACTGGCCGAGCGGAAGATGGACCTTCATCTTACAGAAAGGCCGAAGGAGATTTTAGCCAAAGAAGGGTTCGATCCGGTATATGGCGCCCGGCCTTTGAAGCGGGCCATCCAGCGCTTAATCCAGGACCCTTTAGCCTTAAAAGTTCTGGAAGGAGAATTTTCGGAGGGGGACACGATCGAAGTAGATGCCGGGCCTGGGAACGAACTCATCTTTGCCAAAAAATCTGCCAGAGGAAGAGGGCGAGAGATGGCAGCTCATGCCTAAGGCGGACTGGTCTGCTTGACAAGCTTGTTGGAAGTGATTAAATTTCTTACAGGAATTTCAAGGTTTTTTCCCATTAGGCCCTGATAAGAGGCCGGAATATTGGAGGATTTAGAAATGGCCAAGATTATTGGAATCGACCTGGGGACAACTTTTTCTGTCGTAGCTGTGATGGAAGGAGGAGACCCCAAAGTAATCATCAATGAGGAAGGAAGCCGTCTAACCCCGTCGGTTGTGGCCTTCGTCAAAGACGGAAACCGCCTGGTGGGCCAGGTAGCCAAGAGGCAGGCAGTGACCAATCCCGAAAACACAGTTTATTCCATTAAGAGGTTTATGGGTCGGCGGTATGAAGAAGTCAATGAAGAAATGAAGATGGTTCCCTATAAAGTGATGAGGGATTCGTCAGGAGCGGCCCGAGTTAAGATTAAAGATAAAGAGTATTCCCCCCCAGAGATCTCAGCCATGATCCTGCAGAAACTAAGAAAGTCCGCGGAAGAATACTTGGGAGAGAAAGTAACGGATGCGGTGATCACGGTTCCCGCCTATTTTAATGACAGCCAGCGGCAGGCCACCAAAGACGCAGGGACGATCGCTGGGTTGAATGTGCGGCGGATCATCAATGAGCCCACAGCGGCGGCCTTGGCTTATGGGCTGGATAAAAAGAAAGACGAGACCATCGCGGTTTTTGACTTCGGTGGGGGGACCTTTGACATCTCCATCTTGGAGGTAGGCGATAATGTGGTGGAAGTCAAGTCCACGAACGGGGATACCCACTTGGGTGGAGATAACCTGGATCAGCGGATCATCGATTGGTTGATCGCTGAATTCAGGAAGGATCAAGGGATTGATCTGGGTAAGGATCTGATGGCTCTGCAGCGGTTGAAGGAAGGAGCGGAGAAGGCTAAGATCGAACTCTCTTCCACCATGGAGACGGAGATCAACCTTCCCTTCATTACGGCGGATGCGTCTGGGCCCAAGCATATGAACATCAAGCTGACCCGGGCGAAATTCGAATCCCTGGTCATGGATCTCTTGGAAAAAACCCTCCCTCCTTGCCGTCAGGCCTTGGAAGATGCCAGTTTAAAACCCCAGCAAATAGATGAAGTGGTGTTAGTGGGCGGATCAACCCGCATTCCCAAAGTGCAGGAACTGGTTCGTCAATTCTTCACCAAAGAACCCCACAAGGGGGTGAATCCTGACGAGGTGGTGGCCTTGGGGGCAGCCGTTCAAGCTGGTGTCTTGGGGGGAGAAGTGAAAGATGTCCTCCTCCTGGATGTGACCCCGCTTTCCCTGGGTATCGAAACCCTGGGTGGAGTCATGACCCGGCTCATCGAGCGCAACACGACGATACCCACAAAGAAGAGTGAGATTTTTTCGACGGCTGCGGACAATCAAACGAGCGTGGAAATTCACGTCCTCCAAGGAGAGCGGGACATGGCCCGGGACAACCGCACCCTGGGAAAGTTTCATTTGATGGGGATTCCTCCCGCACCGAGAGGCATACCGCAGATTGAAGTCACCTTTGATATCGACGCCAACGGGATCCTGAATGTTTCCGCCAAGGACCTGGCCACTGGGAAACAACAGGCCATTACCATCACGGCCTCCAGCGGTTTGGCCAAAGAGGAAGTGGAGAAGATGGTCAAAGAGGCTGAAGTCCACGCCCAGGAGGACAAACGCCGCCGCCAGGAAGCTGAATTGCGCAATCAGGCGGACGCCCTGGTCTACACTACGGAAAAGACCCTGAACGAGCACCGGGATAAAATTCCGATCAACGAAGTGAACGCCATCGAAGGGGCCCTGAAAGAGGCCAAAGAGGCCATCGCCAGCGGAGACATGAGTCGGATTCGCGAGAAGATGGATCTTTTAACGAAAGCATCCCATCATCTGGCCGAGATCATGTACCAGCAGGCCGCTTCCAGACAAAAAGCGGAGAGTGCTGCGGGGGGGGCTCGCCCTGGGCGGCCTGACGAGGATGTGGTAGACGCTGAATTCGAAGAGAAAAGATGAGTTTTCTTTCTTAGGGGGATCGAGAAGATCCCCCTTTTTCTTTCCGATAGCTTCCAGGCAAAAAATTCCCCAAGCCTAAATTGAGGCGAACCTGCCAAAAAGCCCTGTAAATTTAAGCTCTTTTTTCTTTCATCTTTTATGTTGAAAAGAAAATTTTATTTATGGTATAAGAAAAAACAGAAGGGTGATCCTCCACGAAAGTGATCCACCGCCTTATCGATGGCTTCGCAGAAAGATTATTACGATATTTTGGGAGTTCGGAGGGGCGCAACCGAAGAGGAGATTGAGAAGGCATATCAAAAATTAGCCCGCACGTATTATTTCGATCCCCATGGTGGCAACAAAACCGCGGAGATAAGGTTTAGGGAAATTTCTGAAGCTTACGATATTCTGTCGAACAAGAAAAAGAGGGAACGATACGATCGCTTAGGGCTTGAGGTTTCCTCCCCCAATTTTTGCTGGGAATATGGTCCAGAAGAAGGGGAGAAGGAAAAACCCGATTTTGCCGGGTTTGAGGATGTCTTCGGAAGATCCTTCATCTCGGGCGAAGGAAGAGCCTCACAACCCCAAAAAGGAAGAGACTTCCATTGCACTGTGGAGATTGGTCTTGGAAAGACGATCCAGGGATTGGTGCAGGAGGTTCAAGTTCAAAGAGAAAATCCTTGTCCGGGCTGTGGGGGCAGAGGGGTTGACCCCGCAGGGCTAAAGAAGGTCTGTGATGAATGCGGTGGGGCCGGGCAGGTTCAGATCGGCCTTGCTCCTGCGGCTTTTTTGCAAATTTGTGCCCGCTGCCATGGAAGGGGGAAAATTCAAATCCAGCTCTGTGAGTCTTGTTCTGGGAAAGGCCGGCTGACTCAAAGAGAATCTGTTTACCTGGCGATCCCCTCGGGGGTGGCCGATGGTTGCCGCATCTATCTCAAGAGAATGGGACAAGCCGGAAAGAACGGGGGTCCCAGGGGCGACCTGGTTGTTAATATCCAGGTGAAAAAACATCCCCTTTTTCATAGAATAGGGGATGACCTACATTTGGAGGTGCCGCTGGCCTTTTGGGAGGCAGCGTTGGGAGCTGAGGTTGAGGTCCCATTCCTTGAGGGCCGGATGATCCTAACGATCCCCCCAGGGGTGCAAAGCGGAGAGCGGATGCGCCTTCAGGGCAAAGGTGTCCCCCATCTTCATGGGGATGGCCGAGGAGACCAGGTCATTTCTTTTAAAATCGTCGTGCCCCGCGATTGGGATGAAAGGGCCAAAGAAATTTTAGGGGAACTCAAGCGACTGAACCCTGAAAACCCGCGGAAGGGATGGCGCTGGCATGATTGACCTGAGCAACTACAAGGATTATCTTTCGGACAAAGCCCACCAAGTCTTGGCTTCCGCCATCGAGGAATCTCAGAAGCGCCAGCACCACTACCTGGGCGTGGAGCATATTTTTTGGGCCCTTATGGAGGTGGAAAGCGCCCTTTTTGCGGACCTCGCCGACAAGCTAAACGTGAGCCCCCGCAAAGTGATCCATTCTCTGCAAGAATATCTGAATGTTTCCAAGCAGGTCTTGGGCGGGGGGATGAAGGTTCCTCCTTCAACGAAGACGATCTTTAAACTGGCCTGGGATTCGGCCATCAGTTCAGGCCGGAAGGTAATCGAGACCACAGACCTCCTCAAGGCTATTTTCCAGGAGGGCCATAACATCCCCGTGCGCATTTTGCGAGGGATGGGAGTAGACCCCAACGTCGTTACCCGCCTCATCTCGCTGCAGACAAAGGTCCTGGAGGAAAAAACCGAGGAATTCAAGAAGAGATATGACCTTCCCCCCTATTTGAACAACTTCGGGGTTAACTTGAATAAGCTGGCGCGAGTGGGGAAACTTCCACCCATCATCGGTCGAGATGCAGAGATTCAGCAGATCATGGAAATCCTATGTCACCGTGACCGGCCGAATTCGGTAATGATTCTGGGTGAGCCTGGAGTCGGGAAGACGGCGGTAGTTGAGGGACTGGCCACAAAGCTGGAATTGTTTCCCGAGGAGGTTCCGAAGCGATTGCGCAGTTTTCAAATCGTCAACCTGCAGATGAACACGGTGGTGGCCGGGACCATGTTCCGGGGGATGTTCGAGGATCGCATCGAGAATGTGATCAAAGAGGTCAAGCGTCGGCAAAACCTGATCCTTTTCGTGGATGAGGCCCATACCTTAATCGGCGCTGGAACCGCCTTGGGTGTTCCCACGGACGCGGCTACAATTTTTAAATCATCGCTGGCCAGAGGAGAGGTACAGATGATCGGGGCCACAACGGGCAGCGAATATAAAGTTCATATTGCCGAAGATGAAGCCCTGGCCCGACGTTTTCGCATTGTCACCATCCAGGAGCCAACCATAAGCGAAGCCAGAGAAATCCTCGTCGGGCTTCGCCCCCGCCTGGAAAAAAATTATTCTGTAAAAGTCAGTGATGAAGCCATCGAGACGGCTCTGGCCATGGCTCCGCGATATCAGCATAATCTCCGGCTTCCGGACAAAGCCATTAATTGGTTGGACACAGCATCCGTAAGGGTAGAAATTGAGAATTCCAGCCGGCCGGTGCTGGCCGAAGATGTGATCCAGGTTATTTCCCAGGAAACGCGCATTCCTAAAGACATGGTTTTCCGGGACACTACCGGGCGTTTTAAAAATATGGAAGAGGTGCTGGGCCGTCGAGTGGTCGGGCAAAAAGAAGCCATCTCCGCCTTGGCCCGAAACCTGCGCCTAAACAAAGGACCCCTGAAGGAGAATTTCGCCCGGCCGGACGGCGTACTGCTTTTCCTCGGCCCCACGGGCGTGGGCAAGACGGAATTAGCCAAATCTTTGGCCGAGTTCCTTTTCGGAGACGACAAGAAGATGGTTCGCCTGGACATGTCCGAGTACCGGGATTCCACCATTTCGGTGGACAAGCTTATTGGCATGCCCCGAGGGATCGTCGGCTCCGAGCGGGGAGGGATCCTGACCAACCAGATACGGGATAATCCTTACACCGTGGTTCTCCTGGACGAGGTAGAGAAAGCTCATCCCAACGTGCTCAGCCTGTTCCTCCAGGTCTTCGATGAAGGTTTTCTGACGGATGGCCGGGGCAGAAGGGTCTATTTCAGCGATACGGCCATCATTATGACCTCCAACCTGGGGTCGGACGAATTCAAACGCTTCCTGAAGCCCATGGGTTTCCTGGTCGATTCCCAGCACCTGGAGGCGGTAAAAAGGGCAGTTTTAAAGGAGGTAGAAAACTATTTCTCGCCGGAGTTTCTCAACCGGATTGATGACATCATGGTCTTCTCTCCCCTGACGCGGGAAGAAGTGCAAGAGATCACCCGGCGCTATTTGCAGGGCATTCGACAGAACCTCTCTACCCAGGGAAAGGCCCTCCATGTTACGGAAGAGGGGCTGGAGCTTTTAGTAGAGATAGGATTCAGCTTGAAGTATGGTGCTCGATTCCTCAAGCGGCGAATTGATGAGCGAGTGAAGATTCCCATCACTCTCCACTGGCGGGAAGGTTCTGAATTCTTCGTCGATGCCGCGGGAGGTGAGCTGCAGGTGACTTGCAGGCCCTAAACATTAAGGAGTTTATCCCCAACGCGGAGTTCGTTCGCGATTCACCAAAGAGCCGAGAACTTAGAGGAAAGCAATTAGATTCCCTTAAGAGGGGTCAAATCGATGGAGAAGATAAGGTTAGCAGTTGTGGGGGTGGGGAATTGCGCGAGTTCTCTGATTCAAGGGATTGAATATTACCAAACCCACGAGGGCGCTGAAAGACTGGGATTGATGCATTATGATTTGGGAGGCTACCAGCCTGGGGACATGGAAGTGGTCGCGGCGATCGACGTGGACAAGCGGAAAGTCGGGAAACCCCTGGGCGAAGCGATCTTTGCCCTACCGAATTGCACCAAGGTGATCACCCCCATGGTGTCGAATTCCAAAACGGTTGTATCCATGGGGCATGTACTGGACGGGATTTCCGACCACATGCGCGAATATCCGGAAGACCAGACCTTTGTTCTGGCCGAGGAGAAGCCCTGCGACGTAGAGAAGGTTTTGCGGGACAGCGGCGCGGAAATCCTTTTAAACTACCTGCCGGTAGGTTCGGAAGAAGCAAGTCGGTTCTACGCCACCTGCTGTCTGCATACGGGTGTGAGCCTGATTAACTGTATACCCGTCTTCATCGCCTCCAATCCGGAGTGGGGGAGAAGGTTTGCCGAACGCCATATCCCGATCGTCGGGGATGACGTCAAAGCTCAGCTGGGGGCCACGATTCTCCACCGGGCGTTGACCCAGCTTTTTGTCGACCGCGGCGTGAAGATCGATCGTACGTATCAACTCAACATCGGTGGAAACACGGACTTCCTAAACATGCTGAACCAAAGCCGGCTTCGGTCGAAGAAGATCTCCAAAACAGAGGCTGTCCAGTCCATCCTGGATTCTCCCCTGGAGGACCAAAACATCCACATCGGCCCGAGCGATTATGTTCCCTGGCAGAAGGATAACAAGATCTGCTTCCTGCGCATCGAAGGAAGAGGGTTTGCCGGGGTGCCGCTGAATTTAGAGCTGCGACTTTCCGTAGAAGACTCCCCGAACAGCGCCGGGATAACCATCGATGCCATTCGTTGCTGTAAATTGGCCAGGGAGCGGAAGATCGGGGGGCCGTTGATCTCGGTCTCGGCTTATGCCATGAAGCACCCGCCCGAACAGGTTCCAGACCAGCAAGGTCGGCAGATGGTAGAGGAGTTCATCCGGGGCCTTCGTGAGAGGTAGGGTCGCATTCACCCATGCTCAAAGCAAAGATCGGGGACCGGTTTGATCCCTTCCTGATCGGCACCTCTAACTTGATTCAGCGGATTGGGCTGAGGCCCAATTCTCTGACGTTTATCGGGCTGGGCTTGAATGGCCTGGCCTCTTGGGCATTGGCTGAGGGAGAATGGCTGCAAGGATCAGGCCTGATCATTCTGGCTGGGTTTTTTGACATCTTGGATGGGGCAGTGGCCAGAAATTGTAAGGAGGCCAGCTCTTTTGGTTCTTTTCTGGATTCGGTGGTTGACCGCTACTCAGACCTTAGCCTCCTGGTCGGCCTACTCATTTTTTACTCGCGACAGGGGAATGTACTTTACCAAGTGCTGGTAGGATTAAGTCTCATGGGTACAGCCTTAGTTCCCTACACGCGAGCAAAGGCGGAGACACTCATTCCCCAATGTAACGTGGGGATCATGGAGAGGCCAGAGCGCATCCTGCTGATCTTTTTGGGGGCGGCGATTGTTTCGATCATGCCCATCGTGATCTGGGTCTTGGCGATTGGCACCAATTTGACTGTGATTCATCGGGTTCTCTACACCTATCGCCAAATGCCGAGGGAAGAGCCAACAACGAAGCCAGAAGGAAAAACCACAGAGATCACAGAGAAATCCTCTGTGTTATAATAAATAGTTTCTTCTAAGAGGGATAGCCGAAGGAATCAAATATTCTACTTCCGAAGTTCATTCCACGTTGGGGCCCAATATGTGCACGAGTTTGCAGGGGAAGTCCCAAGTTCATGAAGTTGCCTTTAAGGAGATAAGGGACGTCAGATAAAAGAAAATTGGGGTAAAATAGAAAAGCAAAGACGCAAATAGGCTCAGGATAGATTACTTGGTAAGGAATGAAGTGATGGGGGGTAGATTTCTCCGTGTTCTCTGTGGTTAGGTTTTGGCAATACTGCGAGAGGCCTAAGGAGGGGAAAACATGGAAAGTGGGGAAGAAAAAAAAGGGTTTACCATTCGCGACCGGAGATTTTCTTCCCAGCAGGAAGAGCCGGCTAAGGGGGAATCAGGAAAAGAACAAAAAATATCAGAACCTCCTTCCCTTCCGGAAATCAACTTTTCTTCCTTTATTTTTTCTCTGGGCACCTCCACGCTGCTCCATTTGGGGGAGGTTCCCGATCCAGTGACTCAGAAGCGGGAGAAAAACCTTCCTTTGGCCAAACAGACCATCGACATCTTGGGAATGCTCAGAGAGAAGACGCAGGGGAATCTGACGCCCGATGAACAAAAACTGATCGAAAACCTCCTCACTGACCTTCGCTGGCGCTACATCCGGGAGGCGAAAGGTCAACAAGAATAGGAGACAGAAGGCCGAATACAGAAATCTCCTGACTTCTGATTTAGGAGGAAGTATGTCCATAGGGAATGAAGGGCTCGGGCCAACTTCCAGGCGCTTCGGAGTTGGCGTTCTGATTTTCGTGGCTATCATCGGCCTATTGGCGGGCCTGCTGATTGCCTCCAGCATGGGCGTTCGGCCGTTGGCTAAGGATTTCGACCTGACCTTAGGGAAGAAAGTTTACCTGGCCGCAAATCCCTCCTCTTCGGCTTCCCCTAACTTCGTGGAGCTGGCCAAGCGGGTCAAGCCCGGGGTGGTAAACATCAGCACGACCAAGGTCATAAGAGGAGGGGGGAGGGTTTTCAGACATTTTTCCCCGCCATTTCGGGAGCACGATCCCTTTCGGGATTTCTTTGGCGAGGATTTTTTCGAGCGTTTTTTCGGGGGAATCCCCCAGAGAGATTACGTCCAGCGATCCTTGGGGTCGGGTGCCATCATCGATCGAGAAGGACATATCATTACCAATAACCATGTGATCGAAGGAGCGAGCGAGATCCGGATTCGTCTCTCTACAGAGAAAGAGTTTGAGGCGGAGGTCATCGGGCGAGACCCTAAGACGGACATCGCCCTGATCAAAATCAAATCCTGGAAAGATTTGCCCGTTGTGGAGCTAGGGGATTCGGATAAGTTGGAAATCGGAGAATGGGTCATGGCCATCGGCAACCCCTTCGGACTCTCCCATACCGTGACCGTGGGGATCGTCAGCGCCAAAGGGAGAGTGATTGGCTCCGGACCATACGACGATTTTATCCAGACGGACGCTTCCATCAACCCCGGAAACAGCGGCGGCCCCCTGTTCAACATGAACGGAGAAGTTGTGGGCATCAACACAGCCATCGTGGCCGCTGGCCAGGGAATCGGCTTTGCCATTCCCATCAACGTGGCTAAGGAAATTATCCCCCAGCTGAAAAAGAAGGGAAAGGTAACCCGGGGAGGCATCGGGGTTTATGTGCAGAAACTCACTCCGGATTTGGCCAAATCTTTCGGGTTGGAACAGCCCAAGGGGGCGCTGGTGGCTGATGTCATCCCGGGGAGTGCGGCCGAAGCAGGGGGAATTCGGCGGGGGGACGTGATCATTAAATTCGACGGGAAAGACATCGACGAAATGAACGAGTTGCCCCGAGTCGTTGCCTCCACTCCCGTGGGTAAAGAGGTAGAAGTGGGAATCCTGCGGGAAGGGAAGCCTTTAACGATAAAGTTGAAGGTAGGCGAACTTAAGGATGAGGCCGCGGCTCCAACCGCAGAGAAAGCCAAAGTCGAGATGGGGATGAGTGTGCAGGAAATCACTCCGGAAATCGCCCGGCAGCTTCGCTTAAGCGAACCCAGCGGAGTGGTGGTCAGCCAGGTGGAGCCGGGGAGTCCGGCGGATGAGGCGGGAATTCAAAGAGGAGATGTCATTCGGGAAGTGAATGGCCAGGGCATAGGCAAGCTCAGCGACTACCGGGCGGCATTGGGGAAAGTGAAAAAAGGAGAGATCGTCCGCCTCTTGGTCAAACGGGGCGAGCGAAATTTATACCTGGTAATGCGCAGCTCAAAGGTAGAATGAGATTCCTATCGCCGGCAAAGGTCAACCTGTATCTGGAGGTTTTGAAAAAGCGGCCAGACGGTTATCATGAAATTCAGACCTTGATGCACCGGGTGGCTCTCTTCGATGAAGTGGAGATCGGCTTGGGAGGCCGCGGAATCAGGCTGGTCAGCGAAGGTGAGAAGATACCGGCAGGGATAAGAAACCTGGCTTGCCGAGCAGCCCGGCTTTTCTTGCGGGAATTTGGAATTCAAAAGGATGTGGAGATTGGTTTAAAAAAAAGAATTCCTGTGGCTGCCGGGCTCGGTGGCGGAAGCAGTAATGCGGCTACGGTGCTCAGGGGATTGAATGAATTGCTGCGAGTGAGGGGGGACAGGGAACTCTTGATGGCCTTGGGAGCAAAGATTGGAGCGGATGTCCCATTTTTCATCTTCCAAAAGCCGGCTTTGGCCCAGGGGATAGGAGAGAGGTTGGTTGCGGTGGAGGTGCCCAAGCCACTATGGTTCCTGATGGTCATTCCGCCTTTCCGCATCTCCACGGCCTGGGCTTACGAAGCCTACGACCTTTTAGGGACTAAAAAAAAAGAAGCCACGAAAATAAAAGATTCTTACCCGGATCTTAAGGATCTTTTGCCGGTCATGAAAAATGATCTGGAGGGAGTGGCCTTCAGCAGGCATCCCCAGATCGGCCGGATGAAGGAAGAGCTGTTAGCCCGGGGAGCCAGGGGAGCTCTGATGTCCGGCAGTGGCCCGGTGGTCTTTGGCCTTTTTCCCGCGAAAAAGGAGGCTGAGCGGGCGGAAGAAGCGATGCCTTTGCCGGCGGGGTGGAGAACAGTGATCGCCCGGGGGATTTAAGGAAATTCTTTTTTGGGGGCGCAGATTTTAGGGATTTTTAATATAAAAGCAAATTCTTTCTGCGCGGATCTGCGAAAATCTGCGTCCTAATTTATTACTGGGGCGTCGTCAAGCGGTAAGACACGGGTCTTTGGAACCCGGATTCGGAGGTTCGAATCCTCCCGCCCCAGCCAAAAATTTTGGAAAATTGCTAAGAAGAAAAGGAGGGAGGACAGAGAGTGGACCAGATGAGGATCTTCACGGGGAATTCCAACCCGCCTTTGGCTCAGGAGATCTGCCAGTATTTGGAAACCTCTCTGGGGCGGGCCAATGTGCAGAATTTCAGTGACGGAGAGATCCTGGTGGACATTGATGAGAGTGTCCGGGGCATGGATGTTTTCGTCATCCAATCTACCTGCACTCCCGGGAACACCAACTTAATGGAACTCTTGATCATGATCGACGCTTTGAAGAGAGCCTCGGCCAACCGCATCACGGCCGTTATCCCCTATTATGGCTATGCCCGCCAGGATCGCAAGGTCTCACCTCGGGCCCCCATCACCGCCAAGCTGGTTGCCGACCTGATCACGGCCACAGGGGCCCATCGCGTTCTGACCATGGACCTGCATGCCGGCCAAATCCAGGGTTTCTTCAACATCCCTGTGGATCACCTCTTTGCCGCTCCCGTATTGTTAGAGTATATCCGCAGCCGCTTCCACGACCATCTGGTCATTGTCTCCCCAGACTCGGGGGGCGTCGAACGGGCCCGGGCCTTTGGCAAAAGATTAAAGGCCAGTTTGGCCATCATTGACAAACGGAGGGATAGCCCGAATGTGGCTAAATTCATGAATATCATCGGGGAAGTCGAGGGCTTGCAGGCGGTCATCCTGGATGACATCGTGGACACGGCCGGCACTTTAGTGGAAGCAGCTTCCGCCCTGGCCTCAAACGGTGCGGCCAGGGTTGTGGCCTGTTGCACGCATCCTGTGCTATCGGGACAGGCGGTGAAACGGTTGAGCGAATCGGTCATCGAGGAGATTGCCATCACCAACACTATTCCCCTCAAACGGGAGGCGATTTCCAACCCCAAGTTCAAGGTTTTATCCGTCGGTAAACTTTTGGCCGAAGCCATTCGGAGAATTCACTGCAATGATTCAGTGAGCTCTCTATTTGTCTAAGGGAGGTATTATGCCGCAGAGAGAATTAGAAGTTACTTTGAGGACCGAAAAGGGAAAGGGAGCGGCCCACCGCCTCCGGCGAGAGGGAAGGATCCCGGCCGTCCTTTACGGACGTGGAATGGAGGCGTATTCCTTGACCCTCAATCCCAAAGATCTGGAAAAAATATTGACCAGCGGAGCTCGGGAAAATACCCTGATTGGATTGAAGATTACCGGGGCGGGAAAAGAGAAGATCAGCAACAAAGTAGTCATGCTCAAAGATCTGCAGGTTCATCCCATCCGGAGATTATACCTGCACGCCGACTTTTATGCCGTGGCCATGGATGAGAAGATTGAGGTGGAAGTTCCCATTCATCTGACCGGCAAAGCCGAGGGGGTGAAATCCGGCGGCATCTTAGAACAACCCCGGCGTGAGGTACGCATTCGCTGCTTGCCCTCAGACATTCTGGAGTTTATCGAGGTGGACGTCAGCGCCCTAAAAATTGGGGATTCCTTGCATATTCAGGATATTTCCTCTTCAGCGAAATGTGAGATCATCGCCGAGACCAATTTCACAGTGGCCAGCGTC
>JACRCA010000061.1 GCA_016234425.1 Deltaproteobacteria bacterium
AAGAGATGTGCGCCATCGAACAAGAGGAAGAAATCTTCGGCTTCCTCCGGCAATCGCACATATCCGACAAGAATGTTGCGCGACTCAAGACATTAGCGTCATCAGATAACAGACGCATAGCTGAGCTCGCTGCTATCGTCCTCGAAGTGGCGCAGGTCAAGCCATACAAGAAGCGACGTTTGAAGGTCCTGGCGAAAGAGCGAAAGCATCTGCTCCTCAAGCTTGAGGAGACCGGCCTTATCTTCGCCCATCACTACGATTGACCGGGACAGGGGATAACCTGGGCTGGGGGCAGATGGGAAAGAAAAGGGGACGGCTCTATTTTATGGATTAATTCCTGATAGGGTTTGGACTGAAAAAGAGAGCCGTTCCTTTTTAGGTCCTAAAATGAACAATGACTCCGGGTCGGACCAAGTTAAATTATCACTATTGAAAAAAAGATGCTGAATAATGGGTGTATTTTGGGCTTTAAAACGATATTTTTAGGCGGCAAAAGGCCTATCGAAGAGGACAGAAGAGAATGCTGAGGCCGAATAGGCATTATATTTCTGGGTATATTGTGAGAGATAGCTTGGTCCGGCCCCGGTTCAGACTCAGTCAGTATAAAAGAATTGGAAAAATACCTTTTAGCGGATATTTTTTTAGTAAGGAGGTTAGGAACATGGCAATAGCAACGGAACATTGCTACATTGCAGTAGATGAAAAAATTCTTGGCGGTGGGCCCATCATTAAGGGCACGCGCACCCCTGTGCGGGCAATCGTTGAACTTTGGCGGTTAGGCATTCCCCCTGAAGAGATCCCCAATCATCTGCCTCATCTGACGCTAGCCCAGATCTTTGACGCGCTAAGTTATTACAGTGATCACCAAAAAGAGATCAATGCTTACATCGAGAAAAACCGCGTTCCTGATGACCTCATTGATCCATTGGTGAAGAATTTATGAGTCGCCTATTTATTGAACTTCATCTGGATGAGGATACAGATGTTCTGATAGCTGATTTAGTTCGGTCGCGCGGCTTCAAGGTGACGACCGCCCAAGAGGCAGGGCAAATAGGTAAACAGGATGATGAACAATTGGCTTATGCGCTCAGTCAGCGAAGTGCATTACTTACGCATAACCACGTACATTTTGAAGCTCTGGCCCGGGAATATTTGCGGCCGGAAAGAAGCATCATGGTATTATCATCGCAGTGCGTCGTCCAACCCATGAAATAGTGCGCCGATTGCTGCTCATCCTGAATCACATAACTGCGGATGAAATGGAAAATCAGATTCGCTATATCTGATATTGAGAACCGTGCCTACTGCATTTGCAGCGGAGCACCGCCTGCGATCAAGGATTGTTCTTTGAATGATACAGATAGAGCCCGCCGGAATATTGATAAGGGCATAAGGGGTCGGTTCAGGAATTGAAGAATTTTCTGCCTTTCTTTTCCCTCCAGGATAAAAGGAAAGGCTGGAGATGGAGAAGATGAAGATCGAGTCCTTTAAGGAAATTTTGATAAATGAATTTTGAAGGTTTGACTCCGTCTTTCTCAATGAGATCGGAATTCCAAAAGGTCCCACCCTGAAGCCTCCGAGAGAGTGTTAATCTCCTCTTGGGGGAAGGAATTATGGAGATAGCCGATGGGTTTGACAGCCGATGGAAGGGGTTATGCCAAAAGCATATAATCAATAAGTTAGGAGATCCATAGGAAGGAGAACACGCGTTATGGCGGAGCCCCAAACGGTATCGGTACCTTCGCAGTTTCTCGACGAGGCTGGGCGGGAGTTGGTCGACTACTTTGTCGGCTTTTGTGTGCTCTCTGATTCTGATGGAGAACCTGATGCGCAACTCGCGGGATCAGGAACGTTGGTCACGATCGACAAGACCTACGCCATACTTACGGCCGACCATGTCATCCAATGTCTGCCAAGCGCTGGGGATGTCGGTCTTGTACTACCTAGACAGTCTGTGGAACAGCTATATCGCATGATGATTCGAATGGAGTTTGTGCGGAGGGTTCGGGTCGGCCGTGGAGCTGACAAATCGAAGGGTCCCGATTTGGCCCTCCTAGTGTTGCCGCTGAGCGACGCCGCCAACATTCAAGCCTTCAAGTCCTTTTGCAACCTTTCGAGGCGCCGAGACCACGTATTGGCTCAGCCGCAATCAACGGACACTGGTGTCTGGTACTTGTGCGGTATGGCTCATGAGTGGACAGCTTACTCAGAACCATACGGCGGTTACGGACGCGTCAAGCGCTTTCGGGGACTCTACGCCCTGACAAAGGTTATCTCCGAGTGGCAGATCGAAGGCTTTGACTATCTGGAGGTCGGCGCAAGGTATGACGCCAACTACCAAGGGCCCCAGAGCTTCCAGGGGTTCAGCGGGGGTGGTCTATGGCAGTTGCTCATTGTTCAGGACCACGCTAGCGGGCCAAGGATAGTAGATCGCATTCTCTCAGGGGTCGCGTTCTATCAATCCGCACTGGAGGGCGAGATTCGCAGGCTGACATGCCATGGCCGGAGAAGCATTTACGGTCCAACAATTGACATAATCAGGGAAATTAGCGTTTCTTAACATCCCGGTGCAAGGGACCGTGGGGTCAGGTTGCTCGACTCCCGGCCATTGACCGAGAGCGTTGCACTAAGCCAGGGGAGGCTATTTGGAACTGGACTTACTCAGGATTCTGCACGGGTTTCGAAGAGATTTGGTTAAGTTTGATTTAATGGCCCTTCATGGAGGAGAGGGGAAAGGAGGCTCTGGGCTGTGGGAAAAAGATTTTTGGGAGGTTGGTTTCCACGAAAGCCGCCCGCGAGAGGCAAGAGGAGTCCCCTGATGAAAAGCTCAATTTTTTTCACCTGTTGAGAGAAATTATTTAACGACGCACCGTTTTCCACCAGCTCAACCCACAGCCGAGCCCGCCAAGGGCTATATGACCGAAATATCAAGAAGGCCCCGATTTTTTCCGATATAAATAGGGAGGATATCTTTCTTGGAGAATAAAATGAAAAGGAAGGTTAAAAAAAATCTGATATCGTTAAAGACAATAGTCGTAATCATTTGTATATTGATTTTTAGTTGCTTTTGTTCAAGCGAATTTGCCCTGGCTGGCTTAGTTACATTCCAAAAGGAGTATACCTACCAAGCAAGCGAAGCAGACAGCAAATTATCATGCAGGACTATTTTTCTTGAACAGGTCAAGAGGCTTTTACTGGAGGAATTGGGTGCCTATCTTGAGAGTGAAACAGAGGTTAAAAACCTTCAACTTACGAAAGATCAGATTACCGTCCTAACTGCTGGCATCGTCAGGGCTGAAATAATCGATGAAAGGTGGGATGGCAAAAAATATTACCTGAAGGCGAAGATAACGGCAGACCCAAGGGATGTGGCCAAATCTATAGAGAAATTGCGTCAAGATCGCCAAAAAATGAAAGAGCTGGAGGAGACGAGAAAGAAAGCAGCTGAGGCGCTAAAGGAAGTTGAAAAATTAAAAAAAGAACTGGAAAAAGCAAAAGCAGGGAAAGCAGAGCAGGAGCAATACAAAAATGCGGTAAATCGATTAAGTGCCAGAGACTGGTTTGAGAAGGGAATTGCATTGTATTTCGTCGGCACACCCCAAGAAATAATGGAGGCATTTACCAGGGCCATCGAGCTGAACCCTAAAGATGCGATGGCCTATTATAACCGTTGCGTTTCCTACGGCAAACTTGGGGACTACCGGCAGGCAATCAGGGATTACAACCGGGCAATCGAGCTAAACCCTAAATATGCATCCGCCTTTTATAACCGGGGAAAGGCCTACGCCGACCTCGGGGACTCGCGGCAGGCAATTCGAGATTTAAAAACTGCTGCCAGAATGGGATCAAAAGCGGCGCAGGATGCATTAAGATCAATTGGGGTTGAGTGGTAAACAGTAACCCATTAAAGGGGGTGGCCTGTTTCTGAATTATCAACCGGAAAATGCGGTTAGGTCTAAGCACCATTTTTAAGCCGCCTGATCCAGGGAGGCCTGGTCTTTTAATTTGCCGTTTATCTCCAAACGCCTCGTGCGAGCCTGAAGTCTTCTTTCCGCTCTTTGAGCCAAAATCGTTTTGTCCGCACCTGTATGCCTCTGTTCAGGGGTAACATACTCAATAGCCCCATGATACCTCTGGGTGTTGTAGAACTGAACGAACTCACCCAAAATGATCTTCAATTCATCAAAAGAGACATAATCCTTAAACCGCAGCCAATCATACTTGAGAACGCGAAACCAACTTTCGATCCACGAGTTGTCTGTAGGAGTCTGATAGCGGGCAAAGAGCTGGCCCATCCCCAAGTCCCTAAAAAACTGCCGGGCCGTCTTCTTGGCCATTTGCACTCCATGGTCGGAGAGAGCCACGGGTAACCGAGGCGCCTCCCTAACCCCCAAAAGACCCTCGCTCGTTAGGGCCTGGTCCCATGCCCTTTTCATCGACTCCACTGTGGCGTTCAACGAAAGATACCAACCGACCATCTTGCGACTGTACACATCCAGGATGGCAAACAAGTACACGACCATCGGCCCCAAGGCCAGGTAAGTTAAATCCCAAGTCCAGATCTCGTTCGGCTGGGTAGGTTTCACTTCCGGCTTTTTCTGCGGCTCCCGAGGCTTACAGGTGCGCCTCTCCATTAAGTCCTGCTCCTTCATCACCCGATAAAAACTCGAAGGACTGGCTTGAACCTGATCGGTCTCCGAAGCCAACACCGCCAACTGCCGATAGGAAAGATCCGTATAAGCCTCCTCCCGACTCAGCTCAATGATCTTAGCCCTTTCCTCCAGCAAAAGAGCATGTGGAGCCACCACAGGACCAGGCTTGCCATCTCCATATCGCCCTGTGCGCTGATGCAGCCTTACCCAACGCCAATAACGCTCCGGATCCAATTGCAACTTGCCACAACAAAATTCCACCGTCACAGAATACTCCCGGGTTACTTCTCCC
>JACRCA010000055.1 GCA_016234425.1 Deltaproteobacteria bacterium
CTTCTCGAATCACCTGGTCCGATATATTTTGGCTGACCTGCCCCTGCTCCATCTTTCCCGCAAGAAAGAGAGCAGGCGATATCTCCGCACCAGCCCTGAGATCCTGGATGGAAAGAGGATTGGGGCTGCGATGCCGGATCGGCCCGCTGCGAGTTATATGGCCGTGAAGCTGGCGACCACAAATTTCTTCGGCCATAAAGGCGGCCTCAATCACATCCTGTATCCTAAGACCTGTTTCAATCCCCATCTCTTCCATCATGACTACCATGTCTTCCGTGCAAGTATTTCCGGCGAAACCTTTGTGATATTTTGGTCGCCGCGTGGCCGGCTGCCCCCCCATTCCCCCGAATGAGCTATCATGGTAGATGATCCCTTCCTCGAGGGCGGCCAGGGTATTGGCTAGGCCCATGCCCCGGGTATCGTGGAAATGAGCAATAAAGTCTACCCCCGGAAACCGCTCTTTCATCCGCCCATAAACTTCCCTCACCTGCCTCGGGTTCGCTTCCCCTGTGGTGTCCCCGAGCATGATGGATGTTGCCCCCTGGTCAAGGTACCATTCCGTCAACTCCATCACTTTCCCCAAGGGAACCTCCCCTGCTAAAGGACAGCCAAAAGCAGTGCCAATACATCCAATGACCCTGAGACCAGCCTGCCTGGCGCGTCTTACAATACTGGCCAGGGGAGGCATGGCCTCGGCAAAGGTCCGCTCCAGGTTGGCCAGCAGATGGTCTTCACTAGCCGAAAGAATGGCTGTAATCTCCTGTACTCCGTAGCCCTGGCCGCAGGCTTCCAGGAGGCGATCCAAAGCCTTATCGTTGGGGATGATGGCAATGAAGGTTACATCCTTGGGACGCTGAATCCCTTTGAGCACCCCCAGCGAATCGGAAAACTGTTTTACCAATTTCGGATGGGCAAAGGAGGTGGCCTCAACGCGCTGGAAGCCAATTTCCACCATGCGGTTAATGATGGCGATTTTCTTTTCCGTAGGGGTGAACTGATCTTCTCCCTGAAGCCCATCCCGCGCCCAACATTCACATATGTATACTTGCCTCGGAAGATCTGTCATATTCTTCCCCCCAAAAAGGCTCCATTCTTTGCGCGAGATCGATGACCCCGCCTAGGCAGGGCAAAATCATCTTATCCACAGACCGCGGTTTTTTCCCCTCCCCCTCGACGCGGGAGAGAAGGGTGGGGGTGACAATATTCCAGAATTTTGAGATCTTCCGTTTTGCTCCCCCCTCACCTTCACCCTGTGGAGTAGGCGAGCTTACTCCACAGGGCAAGCCCTCTCCCGCCAGGGGAGAGGAAGTTTCCCTGCCTAAGCAGGTAAACATGAGTTAAATGGAAAAGCGCAATTCGAATTTCGGTTTCCGGAATGATCTTTTCAAATCTTCCTTTTTCTATTCTCCATTCTGCAATCCGCATTCCGCAATTAATCCGTCTTCAACCCCATTTGATGGCAGATGATCCGGCGTTGAATCTCTGAGGTCCCCTCTCCGATCTTGAGTTGGCGAGCATCGCGCCAGTAGCGCCCGACCGGGAACTCGCGCATCTGGGAATATCCTCCAAAGACCTGCATTGCTTCGTTCGTCACTCTTTCCGCCATTTCTGTGGCGAACAACTTGGCCATGGAGGCTTCGGCTATGCAAGTTCTCCCCTCGTCGATCATCCAGGCAACTTTGTAAATCATCGTGCGGGCAACCTCGATCAAGGTGGCCATATCGGCCAATTTAAAACCTATAGCCTGGAATTGCCCGATCGGCCGGCCAAAGGCCACCCGTTCTTTGGCATATTGCCGGGCAACTTCAAAAGCGGCCCGCGCCACCCCGGTGGCCCCGGCCGCGATGGTTACTCTTCCTTCGACCAAAGTTTTCAAGATATCCCGGAATACCCCCTCCCGTCCTCCGACTAGATTATCTTCCGGGATTGAGCAATCTGCAAAATTTAATTCGGCGGTCTCTGATGAGCGGCTCCCTTCCTTCCTCAATTTGCGGGAGATCCGAAACCCTTCTGTCCCTTTCTCAACAATGAAAAGACTGATCCCCTCGAACCTACGGCTGCGGTCAGTATAGGCGGCCACCAGGACAAAGTCGGCCAAAGTTCCATTCGTGACAAACATCTTGGAGCCGCGAAGGAGATAGCGATTCCCTTCCTTATAAGCTCTGCTCTCAATGGCCTGAACATCCGAACCTGCGCTGGGCTCTGTCAGGGCAAAGGCAGCGATCTTTTCCCCTTTGATGGCTGGGAGAAGAAATCGGCCCTTTTGCTCTTCTGTGCCAAAGGCAAAAATGGGGAATGTCCCCAGGTGACTGTGAGCAAAAAGGGAAGTGCCAATTCCCCGGCATATGCGAAATAGTTCTTCGGCCCAGATGCATTCTGATATCTTATCCGCACCGGCGCCGCCATAAACCTCTGGGTAACGGACCCCCAAGTACCCCAGTTTTCCCATCTTCGGGAAAAGTTCCACCGGGAAACGTTCTTCTTCTTCAGCCTGTTCAACCAAGGGAGCGACTTCCTTTTCCGCAAAATCGCCGATGGCTCTTTGAAACATCCGCTGTTCCTCGGAGAGGTCAAAATCCATGAGCTCCTCCGCTTGCTTTTCTGTATCTCTCCCGAAGCTGCGCCTTCAGGACCTTACCGGTGATATTTTTGGGCAAGGCCGGCTCGAAAGAAACGTACTTAGGCCGCTTGAATCCCGCCAGTTTGTTCTGGCAGTGCTCCAGGATCTCTCTTTCTGTGCAAGCCATCCCTTCTCGCAACACAATGACGGCTTTTACGGCCTCACCCCATCGCTCATCGGGGATCCCGATCACTGCCACTTCTCCCACGGCTGGATGAGAAGCAATGGCCTCCTCTACCTCTCTCGAATAAATGTTCTCCCCTCCGCTCTTGACTACATCCTTCTTCCGATCCACCAGGTAGAGATACCCTTCTTCATCCATCCTGGCCATGTCGCCCGTATGCAGCCATCCGCCGCGCAAAGCCTCCTGGGTTTCCTGGGGCATCTTCCAATAACCTCTCATCACGTTCGGTCCCCGCACAACGATTTCTCCAACTTGGCCCGGGGGCACATCCTTGTCCTGCTCGTCCATGATGCGCACTTGGACGTTGAAAACTTCTCTTCCGCAAGATCGTAATTTTTTCTCAACTTCGGAGGATTC
>JACRCA010000057.1 GCA_016234425.1 Deltaproteobacteria bacterium
ATTTTGCCACGCCATTCAAGTTCAAGTTTGGATCTCGCCGGAATTCTTTAACCCCGCTCATCCAACACAGAACGTTGACTTTTTTGCATGATTTATCGAAAATAAAAAATACAACAACCAATGCTTCTTCCCGACGCTCGTTCAAGCATAACCCGAGGATCATGAAAGGTGAGCCAACAAGAGTTGGCTTTTTTATTCAAGGGAAAAGGATAGCCTATGGGAGTGAAGATCACAGATACCACTTTGCGCGATGCCCACCAGTCTTTAATGGCCACGCGTTTGCGAACTGCCGACATCCTTCCGATCGCCGAAGAGCTTGACCGGGTGGGCTTCTTCTCTTTGGAGGCCTGGGGAGGGGCCACCTTTGACTCCTGCATTCGCTTCCTCAACGAGCAGGAGAAATCCTTGCAGGAGAAGTTGGAGACGATCTTCAATCCCCGGAGGAAGATGGCCGCCATGGCCATGGCCCTGGAGGCCTACCGGGAACAAGTATAGAATTTGGCCACAGAGCACACCGAGATCACCGAGAGCCTTTTTCCTTGTCTTTTTGCTTGTCTTGTCTTTTTTTTCATTGTATTTTGACTCTGTGCTCTCTGGGACCTCTGTGGCAGATTTTGAGGGGTTTTTATGAGTAACTTTTCCATCGATTTTGCAAGAGGACAGGGACTGATTCCCGCCGTCGTGCAAGATTGGAAGACGGGGGAGGTCCTGATGGTGGCTTACATGAATGCTGAGAGCTGGGCCAGGACGCAAGAGACTGGTAAGGCTTGCTTCTGGTCCCGTTCCCGGAAAAAACTCTGGCTCAAGGGCGAAACCTCGGGCCATGTGCAGATCGTCAAAGAAGTGTTCCTGGATTGCGACGATGACGCCCTCCTACTGAAAGTTGAGCAGATCGGCGGTGCGGCTTGCCATACTGGATACCGCTCCTGCTTCTACCGCAAAGTCGTGAACGACCGGGCTGAAGCCGTTGGAGAGCGCATCTTTGACCCCAAGGAGGTTTACGGTGAATAAGTTGAAATTCGGCATCCCCAAGGGCAGCTTGGAGAAGATTACCCTTGATCTCTTCCAGAAAGCTGGCTGGGTGATCAAAGTGAGCACGAGGAATTACTTTCCCTCGGTCGATGATCCCCAGCTATCGTGTGCTTTGATCCGCGCCCAGGAGCTGGCCCATTACGTGGAGGAGGGGGCGCTGGACGCGGCGATCACAGGAAAAGACTGGATCCTGGAAAGCGGCAGTGACGTTGTGGAAGTACAAGAATTAATCTACTCCAAGGAAAGCCTGCGGCCGGCCCGCTGGGTTCTGGTGGTCACAGAAGATTCGCCTATTCGGGAGCTGGAGGATATGGAGGGCAAGAAGGTGGCTACGGAACTCGTTTCCTTCACCAAGCGCTACTTCGCCGAAAGGGGAATCAAAGTGAAAGTGGAATTCTCCTGGGGAACTACTGAGGCCAAGGTTGTGGAAGGGTTGGTGGATGCCATCGTGGACGTGACCGAGACGGGTTCCACCATCCGGGCCCATGGCCTGCGCATCGTCCACGAGCTCATGGAATCTACCCCCCGGCTGATCGCCAACAAGAAGTCCTGGCAGGACCCTTGGAAAAAGGAGAAGATCCTCCAGGTGGCTACTCTGCTCAAGGCTGCGCTGGGAGCAGACCGCATGGTGGGTTTGAAGATGAACGTTCCGCAGAAATGCCTGGAGGATGTGGTGGCCATCCTTCCTTGCCTGAATGCCCCAACCATTGCTTCGCTTTACCAAACGGATTGGTACTCCGTGGAGGTGGTTGTAAAGGAAGAAGTAGTGCGGGAGCTCATCCCCCAGCTATTAAAAAGGGGGGCAGAAGGAATCATTGAGTACTCCCTGAACAAAGTCATTTAATTTTTTTATTGACTTTTTTGACGGGTATATTTTAAATTGACACCCTATGCCTAACCCGAGGGGGTCAATATTTTTGATTTCTACATTCTGACTCCTAAATCCTCTCGAAATTTGAGCCTTATAAAAAGGCTGGAAGCATAGATTCGACTCTCAACCTCCGATATTCGCCCATCCGCTTAGTGTGAGGATATATTCAGCAGCCGAGGAAAGTCACCTTGCGCAACCGTCTCTTGGGCTTCTTGATTGCCCGGCAAAAATGAGCCATTGCGGGGTTATGAACAATGGCTATCTCCAATGAAGTTCAGCTGCGCGTTGAAGACATGCACATTTCCTTCGGCGGAGTGAAGGCGCTCCGGGGAGTAAGCTTTCAAGTCCGCAAGGGAGAAATCTTTTCTATCATCGGACCCAACGGAGCTGGCAAGACGGTGTGCTTGAATTGTATTAATGGCCTCTATCATCCCCAAGAAGGGAAGATTTTCTTCGAGGGGCAGGAAATTACCCATCTTAAGCCTTACCAGCGGGCCAAGTTGGGGATTTCCCGTTCTTTCCAAAAGATTGAGCTTTTCAAAGGGATGACGGTTTTAGACAACATCCGCCTGGGCCGGCACATCCACATGCAGTCCAATCTTCTCGCAGGAGCCTTTTATTTTGGCAAAACGGCCCGGGAGGAGATCGAGCATCGGGAGTTCATCGAGAAGGAAATCATCGACCTTCTGGAGATCGAACATATCCGCGACAAGGTAGTGGGTATGTTACCCTACGGCCTGCAGAAGCGAGTGGAGCTCGCCCGAGCTCTGGCCCTCAAACCCAGACTTCTAATCCTGGATGAGCCGATGGCCGGGTTAAACCTGGAAGAAGTTGAGGATATGGCCAGGTTTATCCTGGACCTTAACGAGGAAGATCGCTGGCAGGTAACCTGCCTTCTGGTGGAGCACGACATGGGCGTAGTCATGGACATTTCCCAGCGAGTAGTGGTTCTGAACTTCGGAGAAAAGATCGCCGAGGGAAGGCCCGAGGAAGTCCAAAATAATGCGCAGGTTATCCAGGCCTATCTGGGAGAGGTAGAGGATATCTATGTCACCCGGCGATAGCTTCAAAGGAATTGAGATTACGAAGGATTTAACCATTCCCAAACTCTTTCTGCAATCTGCTAAAAAATATTGGGATAAGAAAGTGGCCATGAGGGAGAAGGAGTTCGGAATCTGGATCCCCTTCACCTGGAAACAATATTATGAAAATGTGAGACGGATTGCTTTAGGAATGGTGGCTGTGGGGTTGGAGAAAGGGGATAAAGTGGCCATGATCGGGGACAATCGTCCGGAGGCCCTCTGGGCTGAGATGGCCACCATGTGTGTCGGCGGTGTAGGGGTGTGGCTCTTTCAGGATTCTTTGATCGACGAGGTCTCCTACATCATCGATCATTCCGATGCCAAATTGATGGTAGGGGAAGGCCAGGAGGAAGTGGATAAATGCCTCAGGATTAAAGACAAGTGTCCAAAGTTAAAGAGGATGATCTGGGACGACCCTAAAGGGATGAGAGATTATGATGACCCCATTCTTATCAGCCTTAAAGAGGTGATGAAAATCGGAGAGGAATTGGAGAAGAAAGAACCCAGCCTTTTTGAGGACATGATCATGCAGGGGAAAGGAGAAGATGTCTGTCTTCTTTTTTATACTTCGGGAACCACGGCGCTTCCTAAAGGAGCCCTCCTCACTCATTATAACATGCTAACCATGGGACAAAATCTGATGCGCGTAGACCCTTATTTGGAGACAGACGATTTTGTCTCTTACCTCCCGTTTGCTTGGATTGGGGAACAGATGATGTCCGTCTCTTGCGGAATTCAGGCTGGCTTTACCCTTAATTTTCCCGAAGAGCCTGAGACCGCTCAAGAAAATATTCGGGAGATTGGTCCCCATGTGATGTTTGCTCCTCCCCGCATTTATGAACAGATGGTGCGAAACGTCCAGGTTAAATATTTAGACGCTTCCTGGTCGAAAAGAAAAGCCTATGAATTGGCGATGAAGGTTGGCTATCAGGTGGCCGATTTGAAATTCTCCAAAAAACCCATCCCCTGGTACTGGAAAGCTCTTAATTATCTGGCCTATTTGGGCGTCCATAAAAAGTTGAGAGACCACTTAGGCCTCTCCCGAATCCGGGATACCTACACCGGAGGAGCGGCGATGGGGCCAGACCATTTCCGCTTCTTCCATGCCCTCGGGGTGAATTTGAAACAAATATACGGTCAGACGGAGATTGCCGGAATTTCTGTTCTCCATCGCGATGACGATATCAAATTTGACACGGTAGGAAAACCCATTCCAGAGACGGAAGTGAAAATTACCCCCGAAGGTGAGATCATCTCTAAAAGTCCCTCCGTTTTTCAAGGGTACTATAAGATGTCCGAGGAGACAGCAAAAACCCTGCGGGATGAATGGCTCCATTCCGGAGATACCGGATTCATTGATAGTGAAGGCCATCTGGTCGTATTCGATCGAACCAAAGACGTTATGACCTTAAGCGATGGATCAAAATTTGCTCCGCAATATCTGGAGACTCGGCTCAAATTCAGTCCTTATATCAGGGATGTTTGGGCCATCGGAGACAACAGACCTTATGTCACCAGTGTGATTTGCATCGATTACGGAGTAGTGGGAAAGTGGGCCGAGGATCGAAATATTGCCTACACCAGTTATCCAGAACTTTCTCAGATGCCTCAGGTTTATGAACTGATTCAGAAGGAAATCATCAAAATGAACCGCGACCTTCCTCCGGTCGCCCGGATTAAAAAATTTATTAATCTCTACAAAGAATTTGATCCGGATGATGATGAGTTGACCCGAACCCGAAAGTTGCGCAGAGCTTTCGTCGAAGATCGCTACAAAGATATTGTCAAGGGGCTTTACTCTGATACGGATAAGGTTCACATGGATACCACCATTACCTATGAGGATGGCCGGGTGGTGCGCATCAAGACCGATCTGCGATTGATGGACGTACCGCAATAGAAAAATCAATGATCAATGGTCAATTTTCAATTGGCAATGATCAATGAAACCCATGACCATTGATAATTGATATACATAGCGGCATAAATAAATGCGCATAAATCGTCATTCTCGCGAAAGCGGGAATCCAGAAAGCAGACTGGATTCCGGGTCAAGCCCGGAATGACAGACCATATGAGGCTATTGTAAATATGCGCAAAAATATATGTCGCTCTGTATAATTGACCATTGGTAACTGTGCTTTAAACGGGAGGTTGTATGGAATTTTTTTTGCAACTCTTTACTACAGGGATATTGGTCGGAAGTATCTATGCTTTGGTGGCCTTAGGATGGACCCTTATTTACAAATGCTCTGGCGTCCTCAACCTGGCCATGGGGGAACTTACCCTGATCGGGGCTTACGTCTGCCTTAGCTTTTACCACTGGGGAATCCCTTTTATCCTGGCGCTGGGGTTCACCTTGCTGGTCGGATTTGCCTTGGGGCTTCTGACCGAGCATCTTTTCCTGCGCCCCATGGTGGGAGAACCGGTGTTGAGTGTCATTATGGTGACTGTTGGACTTTCTTTCTTTTTCAAAGGGATTGTAGAGTTAATCTGGGGGACGGACACGGTCGTTTTTACTCCTGCGATCTTTCCTATTGAACCAATTTATATTGGAAAAGTCGTTGTCGGCCAGGTCTATTTATGGGCCTTTGTAGCATCTATTATCCTCCTCCTCGCCTTTGTTTCTTTCTTCAAATTCACCAAATGGGGTTTATCCATGCAGGCAACCGCTGATGATGAAATGGCGGCTCTCTCTCTGGGGGTCAATGCGAAGATTGTTTACGCCCTCGCCTGGGCGATTGCTTTCATGGCCGCTGGGGTGGGGGGAACTTTGCTTGGGAATATCAACGGTTTAAATATCTCTGTGGGGTATTTAGGACTCCTCGTCTTACCGGCTGTGGTATTGGGAGGTTTGAATTCGGTTCCTGGAGCCATTGTGGGTGGACTGCTGATCGGGGTCCTTCAAAATTTAGCAGATGGATATATCAGCCCTTTCACCCCTGGCGGGGTTAAAGATGTGTTTCCATTTGCTGTAATGGTCATCATCTTGCTGTTTAAACCATATGGACTTTGGGGATGGATCAGAATCGAGAGGGTTTGAAAATTTTTTTCACCGCAGAGAGCGCTGAGGGCGCGGAGAAAATTTAAAATCCAGAAATTAAAACGCAAAATTATGATCTTGGATTTTACCAACCTCTGCGGTCTCCGCGTGCTCGGCGGTAGAAATTGGAGGATTTATGAGTTATCGATCTTGCGGTGTTTATCACCAATACTACAGCCAAGATCATGCCTGGTGGCAGACCAAGTTCGTCTGGGGGAAAATGATCCTCTTATTATTGGTGATTTTTTACCTTTTCCCTCAATTTGCTGGACTCTATATGGTTTCTGTCTTTAATATCGTTGGATATACGATTCTGGCGGCGATGGGGGTCCAACTGCTCATTGGTTACTGTGGTCAGGTAACCTTGGGCCATGCGGCTTTTATTGCGGTTGGGGCCTATACCAGTTCCATCCTGATGCTTCAGGTCAAATGGCCTGTATTTCTCGTCGAAGCTGGATTAGTATATCCCATCAGCCTCATTGCCGCTGCGGTTGTCGCGGGGTTATGGTCTGTGCTTTTTGGCCTTCCTTCAGCAAAGGTGAAAGGGTTCTACCTCATTATGACCACCATGGCCGCCCAATTCATCACGGTAGACTTTATCATTACTCAATATGTGAGTCAGGTGGGGGGTAGAGGGTCCTATTTCTCCATTCCCCCAGGAACGATCAAAATTGGCCCTTGGACGATTGATAATGATATTAAGTATTACTATCTGGCAGCCATTCTCGTCATTCTCTGTACCTTCATTATGGCTAACCTTGTTCGCTCCCGGATCGGTAGGGCCTGGATTGCGATCCGAGATAACGATATCGCCGCTGAGGCTCTCGGCGTCAATATCGTGGCCTACAAACTTCTGGCCTTTTTCGTGGCCGGGGCATTCGGAGGCATAGCCGGGGCTTACTGGATTACCAACCTCTTCTTCGTCAGTCCCGAGCATTTTCTTTTTCCCTGGTCTCTCTGGTTGGTTGGAGTCATCCTCATTGGAGGAGTCGGAAGCATCTACGGGACCATCTTCGGTGCTCTGTTTATGACTCTCATTCCAGAGGGGTTGAAGGCCTTAATTTTTATTTTGACCCAGAGCCCCCTTTTCTTGGATCTTATGCCTTTTTTGCCTCAGTTGTTAGAAAAGTTCCTTTATGTAAAGGAGTCAGCTTTTGGCCTGGCCATCGCTTTATTTCTGATCTTTGAACCGAATGGTTTTTCTTATCGCTGGTGGCAGGTGAAAAACTATTTCAATCTATGGCCATTTTCATATTAATCTGATTTATTTCCCTCTCCCTCAGGAGACTGTGTCGCAATGGAAAAAAGGAGCCGTCATTCCCGCAAAGCTTGTCCCTGCGAAAGCAGGGAGCGGGAATCCAGTGCTATCTTGATATGACGAAGTTCCCATAGTGGCAGGATTTGTTCAATGATTTGACCTGACTGGATGCCCGCCCTGCACCATACTAGGTACAGGGCCCGCCTCCGCGGGCATGACGAATTATGACACAGTCTCCCAGGGGAGGGGAAAATTTGGTAAAGGAGGTGATGCGGCGTCATCAGGTGCTGGGAGGAAAGGAAGGGACCTTATTCTTTATTAACCTTTTGCAGGAGGTAAAAAATGAGAAGCGGAACTAAAATCTTTGGAATCTTTTTGACATTCCTCATCGTGGGGTTCGTTGCTTCGGGGGTTTTTGCCCAGGAGGTCCGGGTTGGTGCTCTCCAGGATACCACCGGTCCGACTTCTGACGTGGGGAAAAATGAGGCGGCCGGCGTTCGGGAAGCATTTCAGTACTATAACGATACCGGAGGGATTAACGGGAAGAAGATCAGGTATTTTCAATACGATTACGGATATCGTGTCCCAGAAGCCATCACCACTTATAAGCGATTCCGTGACTTTGACAAAGTGGTTATGGTGTTAGGGTGGGGAACGGGCGATACCGAGGCTCTTTCTCCCACGGTCAACGCGGATAAAATGCCCTATCTCTCCAGTTCTTTTTCCGGCCATTTGTGCGACCCTAAAAAGACCCCATACAACTTCGTTTACGGAACAGACTATTCCACCAATGCCCGGGCAGCGATCACCTATTGGTTTGAAGAAATTTGGAAAAAGGATCCGAAATGGAAAGCCGAACGGGAAAGAGGGGTAAAACCACGGTTTGTTTGTTTTTACTCCTGGCCGAGCCCTTATGCCAGTGCACCCATTAAGGCCATTAAGGAACAGGCAACCATCTTAGGTTTTGAAGTCGGTCCTGACCAGGATGTGGCTTTAACAGCCTTGGATACCAAGAGCCAGGTTCTGAAGGCTAAGGAATTTAAACCCCATTTGGTGTGGCACGGCAATACCACGATGTCGGTATCGACAGCCATAAGAGATGGCTATGCCCTGGGATTGGGTGCAGACCATATCATTAACAACTGGGGTTTTGATGAAGACCTGGCGAAACTTGCTGGGCCAGCTGCCGAGGGGGCCATCGGTGCCGTTGCCTGCTCCTTCTTTGTGGAAGATTTTGCGGCTAAAAAGAAAATATTAGATTATATTAAAAAAGTTAATCCTGGATTTCCTGCTGAGGCCAGACAAATCCGCACTGTCCAGGGTTGGATGAAAGTCAAAATGGCAGTGGAGATCTTGAGAATGGCTGATAAGGCAGGCAAACTAAACGGTCCCGGGATTAAGGAAACCTATGAAACCCTCAGAAATTGGGATGGTCTCAAAGAATTTGGAGGTCAATTGGTAACCATTACTCCTACAGACCATCGTTATAGTTCCATCGTAAAGATCGGCAGAATCATCAAAGGGAAACCGGCGACTGTGGCCAATATCGATATGCGAGCAAAATATCCTGATAAGTGGGCTGGCTGGCTGGGATGGTAGAGCGTCCGAACTAAAGCAAGAGGGAAGAAACATTGGAGGCCGCAGGCAGCATCCTCAAGCTGAATAACATTGAGGTCATGTATCACGAGGTCATCCTGGTGTTGAAGGGGGTCTCCATCGAGGTTCCTCAGGGGGGGATTGTTGCCCTTCTGGGGGCCAATGGAGCGGGAAAATCGACCACCTTGAAATCCATCTCCGGTCTGCTAAAGCATGAGGATGGCGAGGTGACCGATGGAAGCATTGAGTTCATGGGAGAAAAGATCCACCATCTCTCTGCTGAGGAGATCGCCAAAAGAGGAATCTTTCAGATCATCGAAGGGAGAAGGGTCTTTGAACACCTCACCGTAGAACAGAATCTCAGGGTAGGTGCTCACCTCAGGGGAGGAGATGGTTCATCCGTTAAAGAAAGGCTGGAGATGGTCTATCGTTATTTTCCCAGACTGGTGGAGCTGCGGAATGTGCTGGCAGGCTTCATCAGTGGGGGGGAGCAGCAGATGACCGTTATCGGCAGGGCTCTAATGGCCCAGCCCAAATTGATGCTTCTCGATGAGCCCTCCATGGGCCTCGCTCCGCTCCTGATCAAAGAGATCTTTGATATTATCACCAAATTGAATCGCGAAGAGAAAATCCCCCTTCTCTTAGTGGAGCAAAATGTAAAGTTAGCCCTTACGGTGGCGCCCTATGCTTATGTCTTAGAAAATGGCCGACTCGTGATGCATGATACCTCAGAGAAGCTGAAGGAAAATCCAGACATCCGAGACTTCTATTTAGGCCTCTCGGACATCGGTGAGCGAAAGAGTTTCCGGCAGGTGAAACACTATAAACGAAGAAAAAGGTGGCTCACCTAAACTTAACATTGCAAAATGCAAAATGAGCAATGATCAATTTAAATTGTTAATTTTTCATTGACCATTTTGCACTTTGAATTGATTTTTTTAAAAGAAAGGGGGTCCGTTATGCGAAGATTATTACTGGTCTTGATTTTGGGTATATTTGCAGTTTGGGGATTGACGAACTGTAAACCCGGCCTTCTTCCCACGGAAGAGGTTGGGAAACCAAAAGTCACATTGGATCGAGTCGAGGTGGTAGGTGCCTTTCCTTGGGCAGACCTTCCGGCTCGAACCCCGCTGGTGCTTGGTTTTGTTTTTAATATCAATAACCCCAGCGGATATAATGTCGTGCTGGAAAATTTCAAATTCGCGTTCTCTTTTGAAGTTGCCAAGGATAAATATATCGAATTAAACATTCCTACCGTCTATGACCGAGTTTACTTTCCAGCTAAGACTACGAGCCAATACAGAGTCGTGAGTTTAGTGGATTCAGCGGTCATCGTTGGAAAACTTGCAGTCGCCGAGGGACCTCTACTCCAATCTTTGAAGCTTAACCCTGTTGACGTCATAAAAGATTGGTATGCCAAGGTCGGAGACTTTGCCTTTGGAATTAAAGTAGGGGAAGGGCAGGCAAGCTTCTCAACCGAGAAAGGAGATATTATCGTTTCCTTCGAAGGAAAATTCCCGAAGAGATAATCGGGGAAAAGCGGATAACTATTCGCCTGGGTAATCAGCCGGAGGAGCATAGCAGGCCACGCTCCTTCGGCTAAATGAGAGCTCATCGTCAACGGCTGGACTCTAACAAAACCCTGAAATTTCCCTTGACAATTTTTCGATGACTGTGTTACCCATTTTGGAGTTATGTCGGGAGATTGCCGTCCCTCGGCCTTAAGCCTTTGCCCCGGCGGGCTGATACTTTTTATTCCGAATATGGTTTCGGTCATGGCTGAAAATTCCAACCTCCTTTATCATTAAAAAGAAGGGAGAAAGTAGCGGTGTTTCAGATTGTCGAGGCCCGGCCGCTGGCGCCTGCTGTGAAGCAGTTCAGAATCGCCGCTCCGGAAATCGCCAGAAAAAGAAAGCCCGGGCAATTTATCGTCCTGCGCATCAACGAGGAGGGAGAGCGGATTCCGCTGACCATTGCCGATGCCGACCCGGAAGCTGGAATCATCACCATTATTTTCCAGGAAGTAGGAAAATCCACGGTCCAACTGGGCACCCTCAAGACGGGGGATTCGATAGCGGATTTAATCGGACCCCTGGGGGTCCCCACCCACGTCGAAAAAATTGGAACTGTGGTCTGCATCGGGGGCGGGATCGGCATTGCTCCAGTTTACCCTATTGCCAAAGCTATGCGGGAAGGGGGGAATACCGTCCTCTCCATCATCGGTGCCCGCACCAAAGACCTTCTCATTTTAGAAGAGGAGATGCGCAAGGTTTCTAACGCCTTGAAAGTCTCCACGGATGACGGCAGCTACGGTTATCATGGGTTTGTCAGCGATGTCTTGCAGGATGTCATTGACGAGGGCACGCATATCGATCTGGTGGTGGCCATCGGCCCTGTGCCCATGATGCGCGTAGTCTGCAACGTTACCCGGAATAAGAAAATTAAGACCATCGTCAGCTTGAACCCCATTATGGTCGATGCCACGGGGATGTGCGGGTCCTGCCGCGTTACGGTAGGTGGAAGAACCCGGTTTGTTTGCGTGGATGGTCCGGAGTTCGATGGACACGAGGTGAATTTCGCCGAGCTGGTCAAGCGTCAACGGGCTTACCTGGATCAGGAGAAGAAAGCTCTGGAATTCTTCCAACACCAAGGTGGAGCTTGCCAGGGAGGTAAGAGCTGATGACGGAGACAACGGAAAAAAAGAAGAGGCCGCAGGTTCCCAGGCAGAAGATGGCCGAACAAGCCCCCAAGGTGCGGGCCAAAAACTTCGATGAAGTTCCTTTTGGCTACACGCCAGATTTAGCCAAGCTCGAGGCCAGCCGATGCTTGCAGTGCAAAAAACCCTCCTGCGTGGAAGGATGCCCGGTGTCCATCGACATCCCCGGTTTTATCAACCTTATCCTCGAAGAAGACTTCATAGGTGCAGCCCGGAAGCTCAAAGAAATGAATAGCCTGCCAGCGGTTTGCGGTCGGGTCTGCCCGCAGGAAGACCAGTGCGAAAAGGTTTGCATCCTGGGAAAGAAGGGTGAACCTGTGGCCGTTGGCAGGCTGGAGCGCTTCGCGGCCGATTACGAGCAAGCTAACGGGGAATTTGTTATGCCCCCCATGGCGCCGCCAACTGGCAAGAAAGTGGCTGCGGTTGGTTCAGGTCCGGCCGGACTGACGCTCGCCGGAGACCTGATCAAAAAAGGTCACAAGGTAACCATCTTTGAGGCTCTGCATAAGCCTGGTGGAGTGTTGGTATATGGGATTCCTGAATTTCGTCTTCCCAAGGCCATCGTCCAGGCGGAGGTGGATTATCTCCAGAAGCTTGGAGTGGAGGTAAAGACCAACATGGTCATCGGTAAGATCTACACGATAGATGAACTGATGGCCAACGGGTACAATGCGGTTTTTTTGGGGTTAGGTGCCGGACTACCGACGTTCATGAATATCCCTGGCGAAAACCTTAACGGCGTGTATTCCGCCAATGAGTACCTGACCCGTTCCAACTTGATGAAAGCTTACCTCTTTCCCAAGTATGATACCCCCATCGCCAAGGGAAAGAACGTGGCCGTTTTGGGGGGTGGGAATGTAGCCATGGACGCGGCGCGTACGGCGCTTCGGCTGGGCGCGGATAACGTCTACATCGTCTACCGGCGCTCAAAAAAAGAACTCCCCGCCAGGATTGAAGAAGTGCACCATGGCGAAGAAGAGGGGATTCAGTTTCATTTTCTAACCCTTCCTGTGAGAATGATTGGTAACGAAGATGGCTGGATCTGCGGCATGGAGTGCCAGCGAATGGAATTGGGCGAGCCGGATGAGTCCGGGCGACGTCGGCCCATACCCATTCCCGGTTCGGAATTCATCTTAGAAGTGGATATGGTGGTCGTGGCCATTGGTACGGGAGCCAATCCCTTGATCCCTTCCACGACTCCAGACTTGAAGACAAATAAATGGGGTTATATCATCGCCGACCAGGAGACCGGAGCTACGAGTAAGAAAGGGGTCTACGCTGGAGGGGACATCGTAACTGGCTCTGCTACCGTCATCTTGGCCATGGGGGCCGGGCGCAAGGCTGGAGAGGCGATC
>JACRCA010000058.1 GCA_016234425.1 Deltaproteobacteria bacterium
AATGAAGAAGGTGATCTGCATGGCCGCCAGAATGGCATACCTCCCGCCAGGGATGGATAATAATAAATGCTCCATCAGTTCATGGGCTCCAGTTCCCGTGTAAACTGAGGTGAAGCAATAGGCCCCGATGAGGATCCAGATAATCATGGTCGTAAGGCTGGCCGTCCGGTAGCAAGCCTCTTTGATCAACGTCCAGTGGAGCTTCCGGTAGATAGCCGCTGAGATGATCGCACCGAGGCAGCCCAAAGCTGCTGCCTCGGTGGCTGTGCAGACTCCTGCGTAGATGGATCCCAGAACCATCAAGATGATCATGACAGGCAAAGCCACTGCCTTCAAGGAGACGAATTTTTCCTCCCAAGTTGCCCTTTCCTCCCTTGGGAGTGCCGGTCCGAGATGGGGCTGGAAGAAACACCGGATGCCGATATAAAGAATGAAAAGAGCCGAGAGTAAAAGGCCCGGGAAGACGCCCCCGGCGAAAAGCCCTCCCACAGATTCTCCGGTTAAAGTAGCGTAGAGGATCATGGGTACACTGGGAGGAATGAGAATACCCAGCGCTCCTCCCCCGGAAATGCAGCCCATAGCTATGATTTTATCGTAATTGCGTTTGAGCATGGCCGGAAGGGCGATGAGACCCATGGATACAGTGGCGGCCCCGCTGATCCCCGACATCGCTGCAAAGATCGTGCAGATCAACACCGTGCCGATGGCCAGGCCACCCCTCAAAGGCCCCATCCAGCGGTGCATCATCGTGTAAAGATCGTCTGCCACTCCAGCCCTTTCCAAAATCATCGCCATGAAGATAAAGAGAGGAATGGCTAGGAGGGTGAATTTACCCATCGCGCCGTACGCCTGAGCTGCGGCCACAAAAAGACCCTTGCTACCCCACAAAAAATAACAGCCCACCATGCCCACTCCTCCTAAGACAAAAGCCAGAGGAAGACCGAGGGCGAGTAAAAGAATGAGGCCGCCGAAGAGAAGGAGGGTGATTACCTCAATGCTCATGGCGCCTCCTCCTTCCCGCTAATGGCAAAGGTAAGACCCTGGATAAATTTGGCCACGCCCTGGAGAAGAATGAGGAGAGCCCCCAGAGGAATCATCATTTTAATTGGATAGACTGGAGGTGCAAAAGCCGTCGGCTCGGTTTCCCGCACCGTGAAAGAATCCCAGGCCATTTCCCATCCTTTGGTCAGAAGAAGACCACAGAAGTAGAAAAAAAGTAACCAAGTGAATAGATCGATGATTGCTCTCTTTCGGGGCGAAAATCGCAAGTAGAGAATTTCCACGTTCACATGTCCTCCGCGCTGGAGGACATAACCTCCCAGCAGGATAACATAGGCGCCGTAGATCATCTGAGAGGTTTCGTGGGCCCAGATAGTTGGACTGTTGAAAAGGTAACGGGCGCAGATTTCGTAAAGGATAACGCCAACCAAAAAAATAATCAGAAAGCTGACCAGCTTACCCGTTGTTTCATTGAGGCGATCAATCGCCTTGAAAAACCCTTTCATCTTGGCCTGAACCTCCATGGTGGCGAGGAAGGGAGGGAAGCCTCCCTTCCGCTGGCAACTCAGTCGATGTACTCCAACTTCTTGAGGAAATCCTTCAGCATGCTGACAGCCTTGGCCGCGGCGGCATCTTTGGCCGCCGGTTTCTCCCACTGTTTCATGGCCGCATTCATCATTTTTTTCTGATCTTCTGGAGGAAGGGTAGTGACCACAACCTTATAATCCCGCTTCATGGTGTTCAGAGCATTCACTTCGTCCATGATGTATTCGTGGGTTCGGTGCCAGACCCTCTCCCTCAAGGCCAAGTCGAGAGTTACCTGCAGGTCCTTCGGCAGAGCATTGAAGGCGTCTTTATTAATGATAACCGCATCGGTCCCAGCCATGGCCAAGTTGGGCTGAATGTAATATTTGGCCGGCTCGCAGAGTTTCATAGTCAGAGCTCCACCGGCCGCTCCCCAATGGGCGCCTTCGACCACCCCGGTTTGCAACGCCAGGTATAATTCCTCACCGGGAATTAAGCTGGGAGCTGCTCCCAAATCCCTGAGCATGTCCGCGATCGCGCCGGAGGAGCGGATCTTATAACCCTTAAAGTCCTCGATCTTCCGGATGGGCCTCTTCCCGATCATCGCCGTGGGGTATATCTTCTCTGTATAATAAAGCATGTTAAACTTGGCATGAGCCTCCTTCAACATATCTTCAAACCCGAGGACAAAATGAAAGTAGAGCCCCTCCCAGGGATCCCGGAAAGTCATCGGGCAATTTGCCGCCACCGCAGCCAAAGGAATGATGGTCATCCAGTAAGCCCCGCTCCCCGTTCCGCCATCAATCGTTCCCTTACGGCAGGAGTCAAATAGCTCTTTCCAGGGGACGAGAGCGGCCGCGGGATAAAGAGTAATCTGTAACTGTCCACCGGTGAGTTTCGTTAGTTTGGTTTCAAAGTAATCCTTTAGTGGTTTAAAGGAAGCGCTGGCCGCCGGCCAGTGAGACTGAAACCTCCACTTGAACACTTTGCCGGCTGCCGGTTGTTGGGCGAAAGCCGCTGCGGCCATGAAGACCGTTAAAGAACAGACGAGAATCGCGATAATCAATCTCTTCTTCATCTCACACCTCCAATTTTCCCAGCTATGTCAAGGCCGGGGTATTTTTTAATCCCTTCTCGCGAAATTGAGTCATAAATTTGATTCCTTGTCAAGAATAATTCGAGAGATCTCTGAAAAATCCACTTTTCTGTCTCTCCCGCGAAACTTGTCCCTGCAGGCTTTAAGCAGGGAGCGGGAGTCCAGAAAGGCCCTGAAAATACTGGATTCCTACTTTCGCAGGAATGACAAAATTATATCACGCAGGCCTTTTTCAGAAATCTCTTCGGATTGATAGTTGTTCATTTTTGAGTTCTTACATTCGTGGCTCGGATGGAGAAAGCTGAGCGCAGACAAAAGGGATCAAGGATTGGAAGGATTTGCCTAAAAAGCTTTAGTGCTCGGATTAAGAATCTTTTAACTTATTACTTGGAGCATATTATATTTTACATAAGCCCCAACGGGTCATTGCGAGGAGGGTAAGCGACGAAGCAATCCCAAACAACGAGATTGCCACGCCCTTTGGGCTCGCAATGACAACTCCAGACGGTTCGAAATGTAATCTATTTTATGCTCTCGGTAATAAAACTCGAAACTTGAATCTCGGAACTCTTTTTTTGGCGGTAGGCTTCGTAAATCACCAGCCCCGCGGCCATGGCCACGTTCAAGGATTCAACGTTTGAAGCCATGGGAATGGTGAACAACTCATCCACTTCTTCCAATAAATGCTCGGGTAATCCTGCACCCTCCTGGCCGAAGAGAACGGCCGTAGGCCGGGAGAAATCTACCTTCCAAAATGAGGGCCCATCACGAACCACCGTGGCCCAAACTCGATATTCCTTGGAACGGAGAATTTTCAGGCAATTCTCCAAGTCCTGATTCAGCAGAAATGGAAGGCGAAAGATACTGCCCATCGAGGCCCGCACCACCTTTGGGCTGTAAGGGTCAATCGTCCCTTGGCTTAAAATCACTCCCGCGGCCCCACCGGCATCAGCCACGCGGAAGATCGTCCCCAGGTTACCCGGGTCCTGCAGTTGCCAAAGGAGGAGGATCATTCCCTCTCTCTCCCAAAACTTCTCCCAGCTCTGTTCCTTCTTCGGCAGCACGGCCAAAACTCCCTGGTGGCTCTGGGTATCAGAGATTGACCCCATGACCTCTTCACTCACGTAGAGCCATTCTGTATCTGGAATTTTTTTTCGGGCCTTCGAGAGTAGCCTCGCCCCACGTTCTGTCT
The DNA here is from genome assembly GCA_016234425.1 of Deltaproteobacteria bacterium. Lineage (GTDB taxonomy): Bacteria > Desulfobacterota > SM23-61 > SM23-61 > SM23-61 > JACRCA01. Next base: position 3,813 of record JACRCA010000058.1, read on the forward strand.
TCGCCAGTCGCGGACTGTAGGCGATTTTCCGCACTCCCAGGTCTTGCTGCAAAGCCTCTTCCAGCAGTCGGATTCCTTCGATGAAGTATTCTCCCCGGGCCTGGCGGTATTTGGCCTGTTTGAGCAGACGGATCTCTTTGATTCGCGAGTTGGATTTGGAGGTGATCATAGAAAAACAGATGAGAAGATGGAGGAATGGGGAAATAGGGAGATCAGAAAATCACCCCTACCATTCTTTCTCCCCATCTCCCCACCTCCCCCTCCCCCGATCTTTTTTACGTCATTCTTCCAACAGCTCCACGTTCCAGTAAGAGACGTCTACCATAAAGTCCAAGAAGGGAGCCCATTCTTTATGCCTGACTTCCCGCAGGGAAATGTTTATCGGTGGTGTCCAGGCAGGCTTTCGGGGCGGGGCGACCAGTTTCATCCTGGCGTGTTCTGGGTTCTTCCCGCCCTTTTTCCGGTTGCATTCATGGCAGCTGCAGACCACATTCTCCCAGGTGGAGGTCCCCCCTTGAGATCGAGGGATTACATGGTCGATGTTGAGTTCACTGCGGGAAAATCTTCTCCCACAATATTGGCAGGAGTTCTTATCTCGAGCAAAAATATTGTAACGGCTGAAACGAACGTGGCGTTTGGGCACCCGGTCATAAGCGATCAGCAGGATTACCCGCGGAACCTTAATCACCCGATCCACCAGACCAATTGTGTCGTCATTTCTCTCAGCTGTAATTTGACTCCAGCTCTGGTAGTCAAAGGTCTCATATTGATCGTTTACGGCCTTAGCGATGCCCGCGTAAAGCAGGCAGAAAGCCCGGCGGACAGTAGTGATATTAACTGGCAAGAACGACTTATTCAGGACTAAAACATTAGAATGAAGCATGGGCCACCCCTAGGCATTTGGAAATACGGCGATTCTCCTTACTTCAAAGCTTGGCGCACCCCTTCTAAAAGCAGCCTCTCCTCTGTTTCCGCGACTGTCCTCAAGTCCAGGAGAACTTCTTCTTCCTTCACCCGCGCAATTACCGGTGGATCGGTGTGGCGTAATTTTTTTTCCAAATCGGCTGCGGAGATTTCCAGAGGGCGAAGAGCGATGACTCGGGTGGGAAGGATCTGCAAAGGCAGCGCCCCCCCTCCTACTTGCGAAGTCTCCTCCTTCAGTTTCACTTGGCAAACTGAAGAAAGTTCTTTGGCCAACCTACGCTGAAGGCGCTTGGCCCGGCGTTCCAGCTCTTTTAATCGGCAAGTAAGCATCCTGAGCACAGGGAGACTTTTTATGGCCTCAGCCTTGTTTAAATATACTCGGATCGTAGATTCCATCCCGGCCAGAGTTAATTTATCGATGCGCAAAGCTCGGTTCAGGGGATTCTTCTTGAGAATGTCGAGGTACTTTTTCTTTCCCAAAATGATGCCGGCCTGAGGTCCGCCCAACAATTTATCTCCGCTGAAAGTGACCACATCCACCCCGGCTTCTATGGCCTCCTGGACTGTGGGTTCTTTTTCGATCCCGTATTCTGCCAGATCTACGAAGCATCCGCTTCCCAGATCCTCCATTATGGGCAAGCCTTTGGCCTGTCCCAGGGCAACTAACTCTTTCAAGGAAACCTCTGCTGTAAAACCCAAGATCCGGAAGTTACTCGTATGCACTTTGAGCAGGAGAGCAGTCTCCTGGTTGATCGCCTGTTCGTAATCCTTAAGATGGGTGCGGTTGGTTGTCCCCACTTCCACAAGGCGAGCTCCACTTTTGCGCATCACGTCTGGAATGCGAAAAGACCCGCCGATTTCGACCAACTGGCCACGCGATACGATGACTTCCTTTCCCTCGGCCAGGCTATTTAAGGCCAGGAGAACTGCCCCAGCGTTGTTATTGACCACCAAGACAGATTCTGCCCCGGAGATCTGCCGGAGAATTTCTTCTACATGCTCATATCGGGAACCGCGTTCGCCCGTAATTAGATCCAGCTCCAGGTTAGAGTAGCGGCTGGCAATATCCCCGATGTTCCTCAGGGCTTCTGCACAAAGGGGCGCCCTTCCGAGGTTGGTATGGAGGACCACGCCCGTGGCATTGATCACGGGTCTGAGGGAAGGACGCGTTGCTGCGGCCAGCTCTTCCTCCACGGCTGCAAGTAAATGCTCCTGGGCCATTTCCACAGCGCCCGCCCCCTGCTCGCTTGCGCTCCTTAAGATGGCTTGGCGTTTTCTCTCCAGGACTCTGCGGATGGAGGCAACGACTAATGCTTTGGAGTAAATTTTTAAATGGGCTTGACTCTGAGGATGGCGAAAGAGTTCATCGACTGCCGGAAGCGCTCTTAAGTATCGCTGTCTATCCTCGGGCTCCATACCATACTCTATTACCATGCCGAAAGCAGGACCGGAATGATTTCTCCGGGGTCGGTGACTTTGCGGATATTAGAACGCATGGCCGGGTCGGCCACAGCCGTTTTGGCCACTTCTGTAAGGTTTTCTTTGGGTATATTTACCTCCGAAAGCTTTTGCGGAAGGCCTAACTGCCGGGTGAATTTCTCCACGGCCTGCGCCGCCATCTCTCCGATCTCCCCGTCACTCTTTCCCCTCGGGTCCAGCCCGAAGGCCTCGCCTACCTGCCTGTAGCGGGGGGCACTGACCGGCATGTTGAACCGCATTCCATGGGAGAGAAGGATGGCGTTGGCCAGACCATGGTGGAGCCCATACATTCCCCCCAGGGCATGGGCCATGCCATGCACGCAGCCCACCAAGGCATTCTGGAAGGCCATCCCGCCCATGGTGGAAGCAATAGCCAGCATTCCCCGGGCCTCCACATCATCTCCTTTTTCCAGACAACGGGGGAGGTACTGCACCACAAGCCGGATGGCCTGCTGGGCCAGACCATCGGCGATGGGCTCGTATCCTCTGGCATGAAAGCTCTCGATGGCATGAGATAGCGCATCCATCCCCGTGGCGGCCGTCATGGCTGGGGGAAGGCCGACTGTGAGCAGGGGGTCCAGAATGGCCACCGGAGGAATGAGGTGGGGATCAGATATCAGGTTCTTCACTTTGGCTTCATGATCTTTGATGGTAGCGAACATGGTTACTTCGCTACCCGTTCCCGAGGTGGTCGGGATCGCGATATGGGGCACAATGGGTTCACCGACTTTTCCCAGCCCTATGAACTGCCGCAAATCGTCCTGCCCCTTTTTGGCCAAGACGCCGATGCCTTTGGCTGTATCCATTGTGGAACCACCGCCGATGGAAATGAGTCCATCTGCTCCCGTCTTCCGGAAAGACCCAGCCCCCCGCCTTACCACTTCCAGGGACGAATCCGGGATGGCCTCGGCAAATAGTCCTGCCCCTCGCTCTCCCAGCATGCTCATCAAGGACTTGACCATCGAGTTATCTTTCAGAGCCACATCTGTGACCACCAAAGCCTTGCGCATTCCCAGGCCGTCCATTTCCTTGACCGTTTCCTTAAGGGCCCCTTCACCGAAGACGATTTTGGTGGGGATGTGAAAACTGAAAGTAAAACGATCCTTGTAGCTCATGATTTTCCTTCCGTATCGGGCTCCAAGAGCTCCACGAGCTCGATAAGGTCCTTGTTGATGGCCAGGTAAGATTTTGGCGAGGCAAAATCTCTTGATTCCACATCCGTCATGCTGATGAATTGTCTTTCATCATTAATGACGTCCGAGAAACGCGTTTGGTCTGCCGGCAGATAGACGGTGCCAGTGTAAGCTGAGTCAATGGTCTTCACCCAAGCCCTTACTTTGCGGTATTTGTACTGCACTTCTTTTTTCTTCTTCATCTCTTTTTTCCTCCGTGGAGCATGCCTGCAAGATCTACTTGCCCATCATAAATAGAAAAAACTCGCCTTGTCAAGCAATATGTGTGGCTTAACAACGCATAATTTTTCATGAATCCACTCCTTTCTTTATTCTCTTATCCTCTTCGTGACCCAGGCGGGGAAATCCCGCCTAACGCGGGACTGGACCCAGGAATCTATCTTGGGGAGAATTGAAAAAAATTGACATTTTTACCAGAAAAGAATATTCTTACTCCGCCATTTGAATCTCGCAGGAGGTCCGAGAAACTTCGATGAATAAACTCACGGAAGCGGAAATCGCCTGGCTGATGAGTGTCCTTACTCCGGCAGATTGCCAATCTTGCATTTGGCGAGAGAAAGAGGAAGAAAAATATCGGTGTTTTCCGAGCGGAGACTCCCCGTGCAAGGTTTTTGCAGACAAAGTGTTTCAGGGATTGGAGAGGGCGGAATTAATCTGAAGGTCGATCATGGAAAACAAAGGCATTGCGGACATTTTCGTAGAGATCGCGGACATCCTGGATATCCAGGGAGAGAATCCCTTCCGGGTAAGGTCATACCGCAACGCCGCCAGGACCATCGAGAACATGAGCCAAAGGGTGGAAGCCATGGTCAAGGCGGAGGAGAATCTGGAGGAGATCCCAGGAATCGGTAAGTCCATCCATGAGAAGATCGAAGAAATAGTATCCATGGGGAAATGCCGCTTCCTCGAGGAACTGCGGGCGAAGGTTCCCGCTGGCTTGACTGAACTCTTAAAATTGGAAGGACTGGGCCCGAAAAAGGTGAAGCTACTCTATGACGAATTGGCCGTTGACTCGGTGGACCGGCTGGAGAAAGCGGCCCAAGCCGGGCGGCTGCGGGATCTGGCTGGAATGGGTTTGAAGACCGAAGAAAAGATTCTGAAGTCCATCGAAAAATACCAGGCCGGACTGGGCCGCTTCAAGCTCTCGGTGGGTTTCATCTATGCTCAGGCTCTGCTTGAGTACCTGAAAGATGTTGCGGGTGTGAAGCGGCTGGACCCTGCTGGAAGCTTCCGCCGGCGGATGGAAACGATCGGGGACTTGGATATTCTGGCCATCTGCGGCAAAGGCTGCAAAGTGATGGATCGGTTCACAGAATATGGGGACGCAGCCGAGGTGATCTCCAAAGGGGAAACCAAATCCAGCGTGCGGTTGAATTGCGGGCTGCAGGTGGACGTGCGGGTCCTCGAAGAAGAGAGCTACGGGGCGGCCCTGCATTATTTTACCGGATCGAAAGCCCACAACATCGCTATCCGGGATCGGGCTAAGGATCTGGGGCTGAAAGTGAGCGAATATGGCGTATTTCGGGCCAAGGATGAGAAAAGGTTAAGTGGCGCAAAGGAGGAAGACGTCTTCAAAGCCGTGGGGCTCCCCTTTATCCAGCCCGAGTTGCGGGAAAACCGCGGGGAAATTCAGGCTGCTGAAAAGGGAAAGCTTCCCCACCTGATCGAGCTTGCCGACATCCGCGGGGATTTACAAATGCACACCGCGGCCACAGACGGAAAGAACTCCATCGCGCAGATGGCTCAGAAGGCCAAGGAGATGGGCTATTCTTACATCGCCATAACAGATCACTCCAAGGCTGTGCGGGTAGCCGGTGGTTTGGACGAAAAGGGATTGGCCAGGCATCTCAAAGAGATCGAGAAGGTGAACGGACAAATCCCCGGAGTGCGCCTCCTCAAAGGGGTAGAAGTAGACATCTTGGCTGATGGAAGCCTGGACTTGAAGGACGACATCCTCAAAGAATCCCGGGTGGTCATCGCTTCTGTGCACTCCCGCTTTAACATGGAAGAAAAAGAGATGACCCGGCGGATTATCAAAGCTCTGAAAAACCCGAACGTAAATATCCTGGCCCATCCCACGGGAAGGTTGATCCTGGAGCGGGAACCCTACAAGGTGAATCTGCCGGAAGTCTTCCAGGCGGCCATCGATGAGGGGGTCGTTTTGGAGATCAATGCCTACCCGGACCGGCTGGATCTGCGAGACGTAGACGCGCGCCTGGCCAAGGAGATGGGCGCAAAACTGGTCATCTCGACGGATGCGCACAGCGCCCTTCAAATGGAGCTCATGAAGTTTGGAGTTTTCACCGCCCGGCGCGGCTGGGTGGAGGCTAAAGACGTGATCAACACCCTGCCATTGGAGGCGATGCTCAAAATTCTGCGGTGAAAGAATTGTGAGGAGATAGGGAGCTGGGGAGATAGGGTGAGAAAACGCAAGTAGTTTCACCCCATCCCCTTATCTCCCTATAACCCAATCAGCAATAAGAAAGGGGGAAGAGAGATGAGCAAAATGCGTTATCTGGCGTTGCTTGGTTCTGTATGTTTCCTAGTTTTGGGTTTTTCCACCCCCTCCTTCGCTGGCGGGAAGATTCTGGTCTATTCCCCATGGAAAGACGAAATCATGCAAAAGTTTGGGGGGATATTCGAGAAAGAGACCGGGATTAAGATGGAGTCCATAAACATTTCCACTGGGGAAATCTACGCCCGTCTGAAGGTGGAGAAGGCCAGGCCACAGGCCGATGTCTGGCATTCGGTCCGGGCTGAACTCCTAGACAAGGCTAAAGAGGAAGGTCTGCTCGCTCCTTACAAACCAGCCAATGCTAAGTATGTGCTTCCCGAATACGCTTATCCCCATGAATCCACTTTCACCGGAACGACCATGTATCCCCTGGTCCTCGCTTACAATGTAAACACGTTGAAGAAGATGGGTATGGAACCGCCCAAGAGCTACGAGGACCTGCTGAGCCCGAAGTGGAAGGACAAAATCATCATGCCCCATCCAGCGGCCAGTGGGACGGGATATGCTTTTTTGGTGACGATCATCCAGCTCTACCGTGAGAAAGGGGAAGGCGGTATTCAATCGAAGAAAGGGTGGGATTATCTGGTCAAATTGAATCAGAATATGTCCCAATATACGCGCAGCGGCAGTGCCCCGGCGAAACTTGTGGGCAGCGGAGAATTTCCCATCTGCGTTACCTTCTATGACCGGGTTTTCCAGTTGGCCAGCGAGGGGTACCCCATTTCTTTCACCACTCCCACCCCGACTTTTGCCGAGCCCTCCTGCACGGCCATTGTGGCCAATGCTCCCAATTTGGAGGGGGCCAAGAAATTTATGGAGTTCATTCTCTCCAAGAAAGCACAGGAGCTGGCTGTGAGCCTGGGAAACTATTCCGTCCGGCCGGAGTTGGACCCACCGAAGGGTGCCCCTGCCCTAAAGGAGATGAAAATCTTTCAGGACGACTATAAATGGGGATCGAAGTTCAAAAAGGAGCTCCTCAACGAGTTCAATACCAAGGTAGCCATGGGGAAGAAAACCACATAAAAAAGTGTCAGTGTAAGTGTCAGTGGGAGTTAATGAAAATGCTTTTCTGTTACTGACACTGATCACTGACACTGACACCGTTTTTTTCATGGATGAAACAGCTGAAGAAAGAGCCCGTCGTTTTCATCATCACCCTTCTCATCTTTGGAGTCCTGTTTTATTTCGTGGCCTACCCTCTCTACGCTGTCTTTCGGGAAAGCGCCTTGAATGAGGCCGGGAAGTTGATCGGGCTGGCCAACTACATCCAATTCGCCAAGAGCGATTACTTTCGCCAGGTGTTCTACAACACCCTCTTCATCTCCGTGATCGCTACTGTGGGGGCCGTCATCGTCGGGATGATCTTTGCCTACGGCATGACCAGGACAGACCTTCCTTTAAAATCACTGTTCATGATCACGGCCATCTTGCCCATGATCACTCCTCCTTTCATCAATGCCTTTGCCCTCATCCTTCTTCTGGGAAGAAACGGGGTAATCAATATCTTCCTGGATCAATGGCTGGGCATTAAATTTATCATCTACGGATAT
>JACRCA010000059.1 GCA_016234425.1 Deltaproteobacteria bacterium
ACCAGGACATTCCGCCTGCGCGCATCATGGCCGAAGGTTTAAGCTCCTCCCAGCCGGTGGCGACCAATTCCACGGAAGCAGGCCGTGCCCTGAACCGCAGGGTAGAGATTGCCGTCACCACGGAATAAAGAGAGAGCTGATTTCAGATACAAGATTTCCTCAATTCATGCGCTGCCTGTTTAATCTATTGAGGAGTCGTTATTTTATGTTTAGATCCACGGATCCTCGTAGTTTTATGGAAAGAAGACTCCGTAATGCCCTTTTTGAGGGCCAAATGATTTTGGGTCACCACGAAAGATAACCCATGGCGATACCCACAATCTTCACCTTCTTTTCTTTAAGAGATTGGGAGAGTTTATCCAGGGCTTTCCCTAACCCTTCGCGGAGCCCCTCTTTCGAAAACCAGAAAAAAGATTGGGATTTTATCATTCCGAACTCAATTCATGAAACGCCCTATAAAAAAATATGCAAGTAGAGGATGAGCAAGGAAATGATCCACAGCAATAAGGAGGAATCATGGATTTTTTATTTTTCCTATGGCTCAAATTGGGGCCAATATTAAACTTCGCAGGAACTATTATGATCGCCTTTTCTTTTGAGAAAAATCCAGGAGAAGCTGGTCAAGTAGTAAATGGTCGGTCGGTTTACCTTGCGTCTGTTTTGCATCCCCGGATGTTTCGGGCCGGTTTCTTCCTTCTTGCAGGCGGATTCCTACTGAACCTGGTTTTTAATTAAAAGGAAAAAGAAAGGTAAAGGCTAGTGGGTCTATAATGACTAACCCAAACAAAAACCCAATAAAGCTGGCTAACCATTAAAGGTGAGGAGGTGTGACCATGGGAAAAATCAAGGAAAGTTACTATCAGAGCTTATATGAGGTGGCAGCATCATTGAACTCCGCTCGTACTCCTGAGGCCGTACTCCAGTCTATTGTCGAAAGAGTGGCGAAGGCCGTAGGGGCAAAAAGTTGCTCACTGATGTTACTTACGCCAGACAGGAAGGTGCTATTTCACACTGTTGCCTATGGGCTTAGCGACTGGTACATAAGAAAAGGTCCGGTATCAGTTGATAAAAGCATTCCCGAATCGCTAGAGGGCAAGCCAGTAGCTGTCCTAGATGCAACCACGGATGAGCGGATCCAATATCGGGAGCAAGCCAACAAAGAAGGAATCGCGTCTATCCTTTCCGTTCCGATGATTCTCAGAGAGGAGATCATAGGGGTGATAAGGATATACACAGCAAGGCCGCGCCAATTCACGAGGGATTGTATACATTTCGTGGGGGCGGCGGCCAATCTAGGTGCCATTGCTCTGGAAAATGCGAGACTTTACGAGACCTGTCAGAAAGACTATGAATCTTTCCGTCGAGATATGCTGGAATGGCGGGCTGCGTTGAGTCATGAGTGGTTAGTGGAAAAGTCAGCAATTCCGACAGAAGATTAGCCCGTATTGCCGGAATATGTTGGATGATCGGCAGAATGGGTTGAGGTAAACAATTAGATAATCGACGAGCCTTTCGTCAAGAAGAATTTACTCCATGGAACCCCCCGTTTTGTGTTGCCTCCCGATAGAGAAGGCCATGATCGAGAAATCACGAAGGGAGAAGGATTGGCCCCAGAGCGGGAGCTCGCTTCCGCAGAAGCTGGCGGGATCCCAGAGAAGCAGAGAAATCCGCCCGTGCCCATGGAGGAAACAAGCGCTTCTGATTCCGAGGGAATGGCCTTCCGGCCTGGGCGCGGAAGCTTCTGTATGAAAAATTGGGGATGGGCAGGAAATTTGACCTGGGGCAGAACCCTTACTTCTTAAAGATCCCTTTCTGTAAAAGGAGATCATGAGGGCTAACCATTAGTCGATCCATTCCAAGTTGGGCATAGCCGAGTCCTTGGGTCAAGCCGATTAATTGGCTGATGTAGAGAATGGGAATTCGATCGGGGGATCCGTATTTCTTGTTCACCTCCCCTTGCCGTGTATCCAGGTTGGATTGGCAGAGGGGGCAGACGACAGCAATGCACTCCGCTTCTCTCTCCTTCGCCGCTTGCAGAATGGAGTGAACCAGTCTCAGGGCAATTTCGGTGCGGCTCACGGAAAAACTGGCCCCACAGCATTCTGTTTTATGGGACCAGTCCAAGGCCTCTCCTCCGAGGGTAGAAATGATTTCATCCATGACCACAGGATTTTCTTGATCTTCGAAGGTAACCCCGGGCAATCGGGTGAGGCACCCATAATAGCTGACCACCTTCATTTCCTGAAGCGAGGTCTTCATGGCTGATTTCAGCCGCTCCCAGCCCAGGTCCTCCCTAAGGAACTCTAGCAGGTGTCTTGATTCCGTGCTCCTTCGGAATTCTCTTCCAGTAATCATCCGCAGTCGATCCAGCGTGGAACCTATGGCCACCTCATCCTGGGTATGCTTCAGGCTGCTGTAGCAGGCTGGGCAGGGAGATAGGATCTTGCTAACCCCGGCCTCTTCCGCCTGCACCAGATTTCGGTAAGGCAGAGCCAGGGATAGTTCCTCGCTCATCGAATGGGCCGGGCTGGCTCCACAGCAGTTCCAGTCAGGGATCTCCTGCAGGGAAACGCCCATCCCCGTAAGGACCGCTCGGATGGAGAGGTCGAACTCTTTTGCGCTCTTCTCCAGGGAACAACCCGGATAGTATCCAATCCGCATGGAAGACCCCTATGGTTTGAAAAATCTCTTGCTTTTCTGGAATATTTCCCCGACTTGGCTCAGTTTTTTCACCTTCTGCCCCAGAATACTTAATTTACCCCGGGCTAGCATGCTCGGCCCCAGGTGGGCGTCCTTAAAGGGCCGGCGGATAGCGAGGTTGTACCGTATCATCAGTTCCAATTCATGAACCCGGCCTCTTTTCCGGACGGTATCCAAAAAAATCTCGTTGAACTTCACAACTTGTTTTTCTGCAGGAGAAAATTTTTCCTGCACGGCCAGCTTACGAAGGACATCCATGATTTTGGCGATTTCGATCTCCTCCGGACAGCGGACGGAGCAGGTGCGGCAGGAAGCGCAGAGCCAGATCGTGGAGCTGGAAAGGACGGTCCTGGGATCATTGATCTGAATCATACGGAGCACCTGGTTCGGCTGCTGGTCCATCTCGGGCGAAATGGGGCAGCCGCCACTGCATTTTCCGCACTGGGTGCATCGTGAGGCATCCTCTCCACTAAGGGAAAGAATTCGATTCCGGAAAGAATGAATTTCCTCACTGTTCAGAAAGCTCAAAGAGTTTCTCCTTTTTCATCTCCTGGAAAATGGAAGAGATCTGGCTGCAAATCTGCTTTTCCGAAAAGCCTTGGACGCTGGCTGCCTGGGTGCGGCAGGTAGCAGCGCAATTTCCACAGCCCTGGCAAAGGGTAGGAATCACCTGGGCAACGACCCGGCCATTAACCTCGGTTTCTTCGATAGCCTCGAAGGGACAGACCTCAAGGCAGTTAAGGCACCCGCTGCAGAGGTCCGGATTGACGGCAGCAATCCTGGGGTCCAGGATTAACTCGTCCAGGGAGAGAATGCCGCATGCCCGGATAGCGGCGGTCCCGCTGGTGGCTACAGCGTCCGGGATATCTTTGGGAAACTGGCAGGACCCGGCGAGGAAAATCCCCTTCGTCAAGCTCTCCACCGGCTGAAGTTTCGGATGGGCTTCGGAATAGAATCCGTATGGATCATGGGGGATATTGAGGATCTTGGCCAGCGCGATAGCGTCCGCCTGGGGGACGGCGGCAGTGGCCAGGACTACCAGATCGGCTTCCACCTCCACCTGTTTCCCAACCAGGGTGTCCGCCCCGCGAACGATCAGCTTCTCCCCTTTTTCAAAAATCTTGGAAACCCTCCCGCGGATGTAGATGGCCCCATATTCCCGCTGCGCCTTGCGGACGAATTCCTCATAGTTCTTTCCCCCGGCCCGGATATCAATATAAAAGACATAGGACTGGCTATTAGGATAATGATCTTTCAGCAGGATGGCCTGCTTGGCGGTATACATGCAGCAAATCCTGGAACAGTAAGGAACGCCTTTCGATTCGTCCCGGGAACCGACACACTGGATAAAAACGACATCCCTGGGTTCCTTCTGATCTGAAGGCCGAAGGACCTGGCCTCCAGTGGGACCCGAGGGATCAAGCATCCTCTCCAGGTGCAGCCCGGTGATCACATTTTTGAACCTCCCCCCGCCATACTCGCCGTAAACTTTGGGGTCGAACTGGGCGAATCCGCTGGCCACAATAATGGCCCCGAATTTCTTTTTTACCTGTTCCTCTTTCTGCTCGTAATCGATCGCCCCGGCCGGACAGAGTTTTTGGCAGACTTGGCATTTCCCGGTGGTGAAGAACCGGCAATGCTCTGGATCGATGACCGGCACGTTGGGCACGGCCTGGGCAAAAGGTTTATAGATGGCCTTCCTCATGCCCATTCCCAGGTCCCACTCATTCGGGGTTTTCGTTGGGCATTTCTCGCTGCAGAGGCCACAGCCCGTGCACTTCAGCGGGTCCACATACCTTGGCTTCTTCCGGATGATCACATCGAAATTCCCTACAAAGCCCTTAACCTCGACCACCTCGGCATAGGTCAGAAGCTCGATTCGTTCGTCGTGGGATGACTCCGTCATCCGCGGGGTGAGTATTCAAGCCGAACAGTCTAAAGTGGGAAAGGTCTTCACCAGTTGGGCCATCCGCCCGCCCAGGGAGGGAAGCTTTTCAACCAGGGTCACATTATACCCGGCCTGGCTCACATCCAGGGCAGCCTGGATTCCCGAGATCCCTCCTCCGATTACTAGAACTCTCTTCTCCACGGGCGATCGTAGGGGGCTTAAAGATTCGAGCCTGGCCACTTTGCCCACGGCCATTTCGGTCAGCCGCGTGGCTTTCTGCGTCGCCTCGTCTTTATCCGGCGTCACCCAGGAGGCCTGTTCCCGGATGTTGGCCATTTCAAACCGGTATCGGTTCAGCCCTCCGGCCTCGAGGCACTTTTGGAAGGTGATCTCATGCATCCGCGGGCTGCAGGAGGAGACCACAATTCCATCCAAACCATGCTCTCGGATAGCTTCCCGGATTGCCCCTTGGCCAATGTCGGAACAACAATACTGCAGATCGACCGCATAGGCCACCCAGGGTAGATTCTTCACCTTATCCACCACTGCCTTCACGTCAACCACGGACGTGATGTTGGTTCCTCAATGGCAGATAAAAACACCGATTCTGGACATTAGGAATTCTTCCTTTTATTTTTCGATTCGCGTCACCTGGACCGCGCAGACTTTGTACTCGGGAATTTTGGCCACAGGGTCCAGAGCAGGGTTCGTTAAGATATTAGCGGCACTTTCCACAAAGTGGAAGGGGATAAAGACGACATTCCGGCTCACCGCCGGCGTTAGGCGAACTGCGATCTTTATCTCTCCCCGTCGAGAAACCACCATCACCCGCTCCCCTTCCTCGATGCCCAGGCGAGCAGCATCCCCCGGGTTCATTTCCATGTAGGCCTCTTCCGCTTCCTTCTGCAAAGTAGGAGAGACTCCGGTCATCGTCCTGGTATGATAATGGAAGCTAATCCGGCCGGTAGTCAGCCAGAAGGGATAGTTTTCATCGACACTTTCAGCGGGCTCCCGGTATGGAACAGGGAAAAAGGAACCTTTTCCTTTTGAAAATTGGTCCTTGTGTAGAAAAGGAGTCCCCACGTCCTCCGGCGCTTTACAAGGCCATTGGATTCCGTCCTTTTCTATTTTCTCATAGGTAATCCCTCCGTAAATAGGGGTGAGAGGGGTCATTTCCCTGAAAATCTCCTCAGGGGAATCAAATCGAAAACCTTCCAGCCCCCGGTATTGAGCGATTTCGGAAATGATCTGCCAATCCTGCCTGGCCTCGCCCGGTGGGTCAATGG
>JACRCA010000056.1 GCA_016234425.1 Deltaproteobacteria bacterium
GGCGGGTGATGATGGGTTGAGAAGGGGTACTGAGCACCGCCAACTCCCTCCCCATGGCCAGTGCCAGACAATCGTAAAGTTGCGCACTCTTCACTGGTTTGGTGAGGTAGGCGGCAAACCCAATCTCCTGCATTCGTTTGGCGTCTCCCCGCCTTCCCTGGGAAGTCAGCAGGATCAGGACAGTATCTCGCAGAGCAGGATCTTTTTTGATTTTTTGGCCCAGCGTGGCCCCATCCGTATCCCACATCTCCATGTCTAAGATCGCCATCCGGAAGGGATGCTTGTCCTTCAGTGCTTGGCGGAGTCTGGCCAGGGCTTCCTCCCCATGGGATGCTTCCCCAGGAAAGCATCCCCAGGAATGCAACTGCTCACACAAGACGAGACGGTTCGCCGGATGATCCTCCACCACCAGAATGTGCAGACCCTGGATATCCTCAGCTCCCTGGGCCAAGCTTTTTCTACCCTCAGGCTGCTTCTCCAAGACAGCTGTGAACCAGAAGGTGGAACCCCTGCCCTCCTCGCTCTCCACGCCCAACCGGCCACCCATCATCTCTACGATATTTTTTGAGATGGCCAGACCCAGACCTGTCCCGCCATACCTGCGGGTCATGGAGGCGTCTACCTGAGAGAAGGATTGGAAGAGAAGATGCCGGCGATCCTGCGGGATGCCAATGCCGGTGTCGCTTACGGCAAAACGTACCGTGGCTTGAGTCTCGCTTTCTTCCTCCAGAGTGACGCGGATCACCACTTCCCCTCTTGGGGTAAACTTCACCGCATTATCCAGAAGATTCAATAAGACCTGGCGCAGTCTACCTGGATCCCCTCGCAATAGAGAAGGGACATCATGGTGGATTAGACAAGCCAGTTCCAGTCCCTTCTCATTCACCTTGACCCTCAGCATGTCGATGGTATCTTCAACACTTGTCCTAAGGTCGAAGTCGAGAGTTTCAAAGTCAAGTTTTCCAGCTTCAACCTTGGAATGATCGAGAATATCATTGATGACCTTGAGCAAGGAATCTGCGGAAGCCCGCACCGTCTCAGCGTATTCCCGTTGTTCTGGAGTCAAAGGTGTTTCCAGGAGCAAATCTGTCATCCCGATGATTCCGTTCATCGGGGTGCGGATCTCGTGGCTCATGTTGGCCAGAAACTGACTTTTAGCCCGGTTGGCCGCTTCCGCAGCTTGCTTGGCCTGACGCAGTTCCTCTTCTGCCCGCTTGCGCTCGGTGATGTCTGTGTGGGTTCCCACAACCCTTAAAGGTTTACCATCTTCCGTCCAAGAGATGATCTTTCCTCTATCGAGGACCCACCTGTAGGCATTGTCTTTACCCAACACTCTATACTCGGAAACATACTGCGGAGTTTCGCCTCTAAAATATTTTTGAACTTCTCTATACATCTTTCCTTTATCGTCCGGATGTACCCTTTCATTCCATTCATCAAAGTCCTTTTCAATTTCATGTTCTTCATAGCCCAGCATTTCTGCCCAGCGTTTGGAAAAGAACACCTCATTGGTCTCTACATTCCAGTCCCATACCGCATCCCTGCTTCCTTCGAGAGCAAATTGCCAGCGAGCTTCGCTATCCCGGAGCGCCTTCTCCACTCGCCTGTGCTCAGCGTTTTGCAGTTGCAACTTTTTATTGGTTTCCGCCAGCTCCATGGTTCGTTCTTTTACCCGATTTTCCAATTCCTCGCGGGCTCTTTGCACCATCCTGTAAAGTTCAAGGTTTTCCAAGGTGTTGGCGCTGTTTAGGAGGATAATCGAAAGCAAGGCTGTGGAGACAGCAGGAATATCTTTCTCCCCCGGATTCAGAATCCCCACGAATAAACCCCGAGTGCGGGCAGGCGTAGCCAAGAGATGGAGGATCAATTGTTTCTGAAAATCTTCGGAGGAAACTGTGACCGCTCGTTTTTGCCGCAAAGCCCAGGCGAAGATTCCTCGATCGATTAAAAATCCACCTCTTTTTTAAACAAGTCCAGCTGACTTTCCGGGTCCCCGTGAGCCAGAGTAAAATTCGAATTCGCCTCATCCAAAATATAGAAAGCGATGGCCTGGAAAGGGAGTAGCCTTTTCACCCTAGAGCCGGTTTCCTGCAGAATGGCCAGAGGGTCTTGAAGTTTATGGATGCTACTCTGGAAGTCTCCCAGAGAAGCGGCCATTTCCAGGGCATCGATGGTGAAGCGGTTGGCCTCTTCGAGCTCCTTATTGGATTGAGAGAATTGCTTTTGGGTGATTTGTTCAGCAGCCTGCAGCACAGCCGGTTCAATCTCGTCCCCCAGGGGTGGAGGAAAGCTCCCGGATGCCCCTTCGATTTCGGCTGCCCCGACTCCCCAGATCTTAAGGATCCGCAGGTGGGTAGAGTCCAGGCTTACTCCTTTACTCAGAAGAAGGCGTCCGTTTGAGTGGTAGAGGTCTTCTGCCAGAACCATGCCGGGCTTTAAAGCATCGATATTGACTCTGCCCATTTGGAAAGCCCTTTTTTACAAGAAATTCTGCTCTTTTTATCGGATAAATTTCAGTATTTATTAATTATATTGAAGAGATTTATATGTAATCTCCGTGACGGGCTCCACACCCGTGAATCCCGCCATGGCGGGAAAAAGCAAAGGAGGGAAGA
>JACRCA010000063.1 GCA_016234425.1 Deltaproteobacteria bacterium
CAGCATCGGCCGGGAAAAAGCCTTTCTCAAAGGCTCCAGCCAGGTCTCCGCAGAATGAGGCCGGGGGCCTTTTCCGCCCCCATCCCTAAACGACCAGCGCCTCATGATGCCAAGCGAAGCGCCCTGAACCCCCGGGCCTGGCCGGATCATCCAGCGCTGGATGCGGGCGGGAGGGTGATTCTCTCGGGATCATAAGGCGTTAGTTCTTCCATCGGCAGGGGCGGGGCTTCAGCCGAGGATGCCCTGGATTCCTCCGCTCCCGCCTTTCCTTGGCGGAAGCGAAGTGGGGACTCTGGAGATATCCTTTTCCCGCCGATGCCCCTCCTTCATCACCCTCCCGCCCGGTTAATGAGTGATCATTCCTGACCTCAAAAAGTGAAGGGAGGCAAGCAAACGATCTCGAGTTTAATTAAAACCTTGATTCTCCCCGCTCATTTTAATAAAATCCTACTATCTTCGATAGAAAGGATATCGAGCATGACGACCAGAATCGGTAGTGGCAAATTGACGTATGAGGTTCTACTGGATTGGGCCAAACTTCCCGCAGGATGGTCTTTTCTTGAAGTGACGGATGTAGCGGTTGACCACAAAGACCGGGTATATGTGTTCTGCCGGGGCGAACACCCTTTGATCATATTTGACCAGGAGGGGAATTTCCTGAACTCCTGGGGAGAAGGTGAATTCAAACGGCCTCATGGGCTTACTCTGAGCCCGGATGGGAGCCTGTACTGCGTGGATGATGGGGCCCATGTAGTCCGGAAATACACTCTTGAGGGGAAATTGCTTATGACTCTGGGAACACCTGGGCAAGCATCTCCCTTCCATGGGGGATTACCCTTCAATCGGCCGACAAAAGTGGCCATAGATCCCAAAACTAGCGATTTATACGTGGCCGATGGATATGGCAACTCCAGGGTTCATAAATTTTCTCCGGAAGGCAGGCACCTCTTTTCCTGGGGCCAGCCAGGCTCCGACCCCGGAGAGTTCAACCTGGTCCATAGTGTTTGTACGGATAAAGAAGGACATGTATATGTGGCGGACCGGGAGAATCACAGAGTTCAGATATTCGACTCCCAGGGTCGTTACATTACCCATTGGAACAACCTGCACCGTCCATGCGGCCTACACATCACTGACCATGGGGAGCAGCTGTGCTATGTGGGAGAACTTGCGCCCGGCCTGGCAGTCAATGAGAAATTCCCCAATCTGGGCCCCCGGATCAGCATCTACAATCTGGAGGGGAAGCGCCTGGCCAGACTTGGAGATATACGGCCAGGGGAAGAACCGCACCAGTTTTGGGCTCCCCACGGCATGGCCATAGACTCCCACGGGAATCTCTATGTGGGGGAAGTCTCGTGGACCTTCACCGGCAGCAAACTTAATCCCCCCAGAGAACTGCGCAGCTTTCGCAAACTGGTGCGAGTCTAATAGGATGCTCATAGGGCCTCCAGCATGGGCTAATGAATAAGAAAATGGATACCCAAAAGCAAAAGAAGAGAGGCAGCGTTCGACTCATTTGCTGGTATATCGGGATTTTCCTGGCAGCCCTGATTGCCCAAGGATGCGCTCACTATCCGGCCAATCCCTTTCTTAAAGAGGTTTCCCCCGACAAGGGCTACAGACTGAAGAACACAGGGGCAGGTGAAAAATCTGACAGTTTGCTCCTGTTTCTTTCTTTCTCCGGTGGGGGAACGCGAGCAGCTTCGCTGGCCTACGGGGTGCTGGAAGAGCTGGCCAGGACCGAAATTTTTCTGGATGGCCGGAAACGCTTTTTACTGGATGAAGTGGATACGATATCCAGCGTGTCCGGCGGCAGTTTCACCGCTGCCTATTACGGTCTGTTTGGCCGCGGCATTTTCCAGGACTTTGAAGCCCGCTTTTTGAAAAAAAACATCCAGAGGGAGCTCTTCGAGGAAACCATCCCCCTGCCCAACTGGGTTCGACTTCTATCCCCCAAATTTGGCCGGAGTGATCTGGCGGCAGAGTACTACGATAAAAACATTTTTGCAGGCTGTACTTTCGGCGATATCGTAGCCAGAGGAGGGCCTCTCATTCTTATCAATGCCACTGACCTGAGCCTGGGTACATATTTCACATTTACCCAGGAGATGTTTGATATCCTTTGCTCAGATTTATCTCGTGTCCCGGTAGCCAGGGCAGTGGCGGCCTCATCTGCCGTTCCTGTTCTTTTAACTCCTATCACCCTTTATAATTATGCGGGGACCTGCAATTACGAGGCCCCGGAGTGGATGAAAAAAGTATTAGAGGAAGAAGAATCTGCCGTTTCTCGCCGCCGCTTTCAACAGGCGGCTCATTTAAGATCTTATATGGATGCCCGAAAGAGGCCCTATATCCATCTCATCGATGGTGGGATCGCCGATAATCTTGGCTTGAGAGCCGCCATCGACCAGGTGATCATGATGGGAGACATATGGCGATCCCTCCAACATTTGGGATGGGAAAACACTCGTAAGGTCGTCTTTATTCTGGTCAATGCCGAGAAAGAACCAGACGCCCATCCGGATCAGGTAGAGAGAACCCTCTCGAGTGGCTGGGTGCTAAAGTCGGTGACCAATATTCCCATCGTCAGATATAACTTTGAAACGGTGGAACTATTGAAGGGGAATTTCGAACAATGGACGAAGGAAATCCATTCGCAAAGATGCCGGAATGCTCCAAATTTGTATGGAGCAAACCCACTAAGTTCAGGGTCTGATCCCTGTGCCGATATCAAATTCTACCTGGTAGAAGTTGATTTCGATGCCCTGCCGGATAAGTCCGAACGCTCCTATCTTAAGAAATTACCTACATCATTTCATTTATCCCCTGAAGCCGTGGCTCGACTGCGCACCGCCGCGCGCCGGATACTGCGAGAGTCCGCCGAATTCCAGCGGCTGCTGCGTGATCTGAAATAAGAGCCTTCCTGAATCCATGTTATTGACAAGTTGATGGACCTAAGTTACCGTAAATAAAATACGAAACCACAGAGCTCACAGAGAAATCCTCTGTGTTTTCAAAAGAGTTTCCTTTATAGGAGATAACTGAAAGAATAAAATTCTGTGCTCTCCAAGTCCATTCTGCGTTACAAAATATATGAAGCCCAGGTATTGACTTATGCGCGGGCATTGGATAAGAGAGTGGGTTTGTTGATTAATTTCAATGTGGTTCAGTTAAGAGAAGGGACAAAGAGGTTAATAATTTAGAGGACACAGAGTGGACGTAATAGCAGAATAAATAAGTTCTCTGAGGCCTCTGTGGTTATTTTTTGACAATACGTAGCATCAGGAAAGGGGGGGTTATGAAAAAAGGTTGCCTTTTGGTGATTTTAGTCATTTTCCTTGCCTTCAGTGGACCGGCATTCGCCAGTGAGACCGCAGAGGAGATCCTTAAAGCAATCGTTAAGATCCACTCGATTATTCCAAAGGATGCCCACACAGCCAGGATACTCGGGACAGAGCGGGAAGGGCACGGCGTGGTCATTGATGCCAAAGGTTATATCTTGACGATCGGATACCTTATCGCAGAAGCCGAGACCATCGAAGTATTTGGGCCTGACGGCAAGCCAGTTCCGGCAGTCTTTGTTGGTTATGACCACAATACTGGTTTTGGCCTATTGCGGGCAGATAAGCCTCTCGATGTAGTGCCCATGAAGCTGGGCCAATCCTCTAAGGTCAATGAAGGTGACCCGGTTCTGGTGGCGGGCCATGGGGGTAAAGAGTCGGTCATAGGTGCCCGGGTTATTTCCCGTAAGGAGTTTGCTGGCTACTGGGAGTATTTCCTCGAGGATGCCATATTTACTGCCCCGCCTTATGCCAATTTTGGCGGAGCAGCGCTGATCGGCCGTGATGGCCGACTCCTGGGTATCGGGTCTCTTTTTACTCAGGTGATCATCCCGGGATTGGGTTCCATTCCCTGTAATATGTTTGTTCCCATCGACTACCTCAATCCGATTCTATCAGACCTGATGACCACAGGTCGTTCGAGTAAGGCGCCAAAGCCCTGGCTGGGGGTCTATTCGGAAGAGGCCCACGGGCGTGTTTTTGTCACTCGGGTTACGGCAGGAGCGCCTGCGGAACGTGCTGGCCTGCAACCTGGCGACCTCATTCTTACAGTGAACGGAAAGGCTGTGAAGGGGCTTACTGATTTTTACCGGAAGATTTGGGCCCTGGGCAATGCTGGTGTTGATGTTCCTCTCAGCATTCTCCGGGGAATCCAGATCCAGAATATCACCGTGCATTCTGCCGACCGCTACCAGTTTCTCCTGCTGAAACCAAAAAAGATAATATAGGGTATATCTGTTAAAATCAGGTTGGATTTCGTTGTTGAATTGGACACAAAAATGGCCCATAATTTTGCGAAAGAGATCCTTTAAATTCTGGATGATCGCCATTTGCAAGGCAAGTTTCAAGTGAAGGAATATAAAGGCCATGCGGCCTCTGGATACGACTCCCGATGCTGAGAAGGTGCAACTCGAGATCTTCAGGCGCATGGGACCGGAAAAACGCCAC
>JACRCA010000060.1 GCA_016234425.1 Deltaproteobacteria bacterium
GATTCCGATTCGGGGTGGTTTGCGGGAGGATTTCAAAAACCGGGTGTAATCGGGAACGGCCTCCTTACTGGCGGTCGGGTCCTGGGGGTCGCTGCCCGCCAGAACTCTCAGAAGAATCGCCGCATCCTCTGCCGATCGAGTCAGAAACCCCACGTGGTCCAGGGTCCAGCTCAGGGCGAAAACGCCATACCTGCTGATCCGGCCGTAGGTTGGTTTCAAACCGACCACCCCGCAATAAGCTGCTGGGCGAAGGACCGACCCTCCGGTCTGCGAGCCCAGGGCGGCCGGGCACATGCCGGTCGCCACGGCAACAGCAGACCCGCTGCTGGACCCTCCCGGAGTGTGGTCGGGATTCCAGGGGTTGCGGGTAGGAGCGGGGTCCGCCGAGGCAAACTCCGTGGTGGCGGTTTTCCCCAGGACGATGGCCCCAGCCTTTTTTAAGCGAGCAACGGCCGTGGCATCATGGTCCGGGATAAAATTTTCGAATATTTTTGAACCCGCGGTGGTCTTCATTCCAGAGGTGTAGTAAATGTCTTTGACCCCGATAGGAATCCCGTGCAGAGGCCCGCGCGTTTTTCCCCGGGTGATTTCATCCCCATGTCGACGAGCTTCGGTGAGAATTCCCTTCCGATCAATCGTCACCCAGGCTTTAAGAGAAGGCTCTAAAGAATCAATGCGCTCCAGGATGGATTCCAGCAGGGTAACCGGAGACAACCTGCGCCGCTTTATCTGGGTGATCATTTCTGAAAGTTTTAACATACATAGTTCAGCCATTCTTTCCTCCATTTTCTCTCCGGGCATTTTCCCCCGCGGTTGGTCCTCAGATTTTAGGGTGCTTTTTTAGCAAGTAGCTGAGAAAGTAAAAAAGGGAGCTTTGAGCGCAAATATCCTAAGCAGCGAGAAGCTTCCTTTTTTCATAACCATTTAAAGAAAAAAGGCCGGTTCTTCTTCGAGTTCGACTGCGTGTTCAGCGATGAAGGCCAGGGACCCGGCAATATCCTGGATGGCCGGGGTAAGAAACTTGGCTCTTTCTTCTCCGAATCTTTGGACGGCGGATTCGGTCAAGACCTCGATAATCTTTTTTTTGGTAAGGGCATTTACCATGGGAGAGAATCCTTTCAAAATGGGGCTTGGGTTTTAGATGGGGCCGCGGGCAAGGGGTACCGGCCATGCTCAAAAGCGGAGGAGAAGAGGGCCACGATGTTCTCCGGAGGAACATCCGGTTGGATACTGTGGCAGGAGGTGAACAGGTAACCGCCTCCGCGGCCAAGAATTCCGATCATCCGGCGCACTTCATCTTTCACCTGCGCGGGATTGGCCCGGGGGAGGAATCTTTGGGTGTCAATTCCCCCATGGAAGGAAAGGGCAGATCCGTATTTTTGTTTGAGAAGGTAGGGGTCCATGTCTCGAGCGCTGACCTGAACCGGGTTGAGGACATCCACACCCAATTCCACGTAATCGTCCAGGAAGGCGTAGACGGACCCGCAGGTGTGGACGCAGATTTTGGCCGCTGTATGTTCTTTGATGGCCTGGAATATCCGCCAGTGGCAGGGCTTGATAAGTTTTCTGTAGAGCTCTGGAGACATCAGGGGGCCGTCCTGCCCGCTCAGGTCTTCATAATAGATTACCATCTGAATATAATCACCCACGGCCTGCATATAATTTCGGTAAACGGTAACATAGTAATCCGTCAACCGCTGGAAGAGGGCCTCCGTAAAGTCCGGATGGATGATCATGTCTAAAAAAATATTTTCCATGCCCCGCAGGTGCCAGGTCATGTCGAAGACCCCCACGCCGGTGATTCCGTCGGCAACAAGGGCATAATCCGTCCGTTCAAAAAGCTGTTTAGCTTTTTCCCGCAGCCCTTCGAAGCGGCTGGGTTCATTTGGGTCCGGCCAGGAGAACTTCTCGATTTCCCCCGTTTCAGCCGTCTTCATCGGGTGGGATGCGGGAAAAGTGTAAAGAGATCCCGGCGCCTTGTACCAGGGGACTCCCCATTCGTCCAGGGCGGTGTAGCGGTCGAGGCGAACTCTCTGCCAGGTTTTCGGAACATTCATCCGCAGGTAAAATGTATCCACGTGTAAAGCTTGCAACATCTCCTCATCGGGAATGATGTGCTCGTCGGCAAAATGCCTGATCTTTTTGTTCTGGGCCAGACCCATATGATTTTTTAGGCGGTCGTATGCCTCCACAGTGCGGATCGTCGAGGCGATTGAGCCCAAATCAATGGGCACGCGGTCGGGTTCTTCATGAGTTAGGGCTACGGTGAATCTTTCTCGGGAGGTCAGTTCACCCATTTCTACCCCTCCATTTCACTTGAAAAGTTCTGGCGTGACCATCCAGGCCACCTGCCAGGTTTTGTCTTCGTTCCGTTGAAAGCACACCACGCCTCCTTGGCGAAAAGCCACCAAGTTCTTTGATTCTGTATCAGCAAGCAATGCAGAGGACAGCTTGCCGAGGAAGGGGAGATGACCGACGATCACAATGTCGCCAGGCATCTCTGAAATTTCTTTGGCCAAGCCCTGGACCGGGTCGTTGGGAGCCAGGTGGCCTCGTTCCTCCACCCGGCAATCCCGCCCGAGATGAGCCGCGACGATCTCGGCGGTTTGCCGCGCGCGAGTTTTACCGCTATGAAGAATGACCATTGGACGCAGACTCGCGCGCTTCAGGAAGGAGGCTATTTTTTGAATGTCGAGGTGCCCTTTGGGTGTGAGGGGTCGGGAAGGGTCAGCTTCCTCGGTCGTGGCTTCACCATGCTGGATCAAGTAGAGTTTCATTCTATGATTCCGTTGCTTTCCAGGGGGAAGGGATCTTCATTTCGAATACCGGTCCCAATGAATTTTATCTTTTCGGTACTTGGTATGCGGAGAAGGAGATTCTACCGGATAGCCGATGGGCACGATGCAGAGAACTCCCATATTGCCAGAAATTCCCAGGATTTTGCGCACGGCCTTGGC
>JACRCA010000070.1 GCA_016234425.1 Deltaproteobacteria bacterium
AAAAGTACGCCTGGCCACCGGCCTTCTCCGGATAAAAATTGAACCTTAACTGGAGGGGACTTGGACAGAGACGCCTCTATCCATAAGAAAACAGAAAGCAGGGCGAGGATGATGCCCACCCCCAAGGGCAGGAATCCCGGCCCTGGTTTACTAAGGTGGCCAATAGGTATCCCGGACGACTGCCAGATAAGGATGGCGGAAAAGATCAGGTAGAGAATGCTGCAGATTATGTCATACCGCTTCATGGCAGAAGAACTCCGGCAGCAATGGGGGAATTTACTTCTCTTTTTCTTTAATTCCGGTCATGTGGATAAACTCTCTCCATATTTTGGAATTTTCTTCCAGGTTTTTGGCCGTCTCTTTTCCATCGGCGAAGGTAAAGGGAAATTGTATGGTATCAAGGTATTTTAGATAGATAGGTTCTTTCATGGCTTTGAGATAGGCGCCTTCTAGTTTCTTTTGAATGGGATCTGGAAGGCCCTTAGGAGCGATAATGACCAGGTATCTGCCCCGCGGAAATCCTTTGTAACCCAATTCGTCCAGCGTGGGAACATTGGGAGCAGCCTTCATTCTCATCCGGTTGTAGCTGACTAATAGCCTCATGGTTCCATCCTTGACAAACTGAACATGGGTGCCGGCCGCAGACCAGGCCTGGATATGGCCGCCGAGCAAGGATGTAGCCAGCTTGGCCCCTCCGGGAATGGGCACATGGTTCCAGTCAATTCCCCCTTTCTTCAGGGCCAGGTATTCCATGATGATATGGCCGCCGACTCCGTATCCATCACTCCCGTAAGTCATCTTTCCAGGATTTTTCCTGGCATAATCCAGAAATTCTTCAAGATTTTTCCAGGGGGCATCCGCCTTGACGACCAGGCCACAGGTGTATTCCGTGTAAGTGGCAATCCAGGTAAAGTCTTCCTTGACGTTGTAGGGAACTTTTCGGAGATGAGGAACCTCAGCGAAGGCGGTTGCGGACAGGGCGCCAAGGGTATACCCATCTGGCTTCGCATTCGCCACCAGGTTGGCGCATACGGTATGGGAAGCGCCCGGCTTATTGACCACCACGATGGGCTGACCAAATTCCTTACTTACAGTCTCCGAAAGAATTCGGATACACACGTCCGTGGTCCCCCCAGCCGAAGAGCCGCAATAAACGTTGGTTTCCCTATCGGGGTAACCAGCCTGAGCCGGGATTGGAGCAAAAAGAAATAAACAGACTCCCCCAATGGAAAAAAACCATATCCTTTTCATATTAACCCTCCTGGGAAATTATTATTATTTGACTGCAAACTCTGCGCTTCCCTTCGGGTCCTGAAATCTACTGGGTAGATTCCTTAACGGAGCCCGACCCTTCTCCTTGGAAACAAGTTTTACCGTCTGAGGATGATTACTGTGGAGGCCCCGGTATCGTGTCCAATGAACCCTCCAGAGCAATGAGCCAGGCCCACTTGGGCTCCTTGGACCTGCCTGGCGCCTGCCTCCCCTCGCAGCTGCCAGCATAGCTCGGCAACCTGGGCCACTCCGGTAGCCCCGACGGGGTGACCTTTGCAAAGGAGCCCCCCACTGGGATTCACCGGGAGCTTTCCTCCCAGCGCCGTCACCCCTTCTTCCGCCATGCGCCCGCCTTCGCCTTCATTGCAAAAGCCTAAATTTTCGATACGCACGATCTCAGCGATGGTGAAGCAATCGTGCACCTCCGCAAAATCCAAATCCTCCGGCCCAATCCCTGCCCGCTCATAGGCTTCCTTGGCAGCCCGTTGTTCGATCTCATTCACCGCAATATTCCGCAAATTCTCATAGGTCCCCGACTTCAAGACCGTGGCGGCCACATAGATGGGCTTGGTGGTATAACGTTTGGCCACCTCCTCACTGCAGATAACGGCCGCCGCTCCCCCGTCTGTTGTGGGACAGGAATCGAGCAGGGTCAGGGGATAGCAAATCATCGGAGAATTTCTGACTTCTTCGACCGTAACCTCTTTGGGATAATGGGCCCTGGGGTTTAATGTACCGTGTTTTCGGTTTTTTACCGCCACTTTGGCTAATTGCTCGAGAGTGGTGCCATATTGGGCCATATGCCTCTGGGCCCGCATGG
Source organism: Deltaproteobacteria bacterium (assembly GCA_016234425.1). Taxonomy (GTDB): domain Bacteria; phylum Desulfobacterota; class SM23-61; order SM23-61; family SM23-61; genus JACRCA01. Next base: position 2,093 of record JACRCA010000070.1, read on the forward strand.
CCCAGACCCCTGGGGGAGAGAATCCCGCAATCCCTTCGATCGTATCCCCAATGCGGGCCAGGGGAGCCGGGCCCATTCCAGTTAATTTTTCCACTCCCCCGGCCAGGGCGATGTCATAAAGGCCGCAACCAACCGCCATCCAGGCTTCCCGAAAGGCTGTGGACCCGCTGGCGCAGGCGTTCTCCACCCGAGTAACCGGGATTCCGCGGATCCCTACTCCTCTTAAAATTTCCTGGGCTACGCAGCTTATATGCCCGGTCTCTCTCCTTTCGGTTAAATTCCCTAAATAAACCACCTGGATATCTTTCGGGCTCATCCCCGCATCCTTGATGGCTTCCCAAGCAGCTACCCTTCCCAATTGTTCAACGGTCATTTCAGGAAATTTTCCGAATTTCGTCATTCCCACTCCAATCACAACAACATTTCTCATTGCGTTTCTCCCTATTTCTGGTGACCATCTTAGACCAGCTGAAAACGGAATCCCATAATCTTTTGGCCCGATGAATCTTCCCGAATTTCTTCCACCACCAATTCCACCCCGGCGCCCATCTTTAAGGTTCCCGGCTTCCATCCGATGATTTTGGAAAGAACCCTTACCCCCTCCGGAAGCTCCACGTAACCATAGGCATAAGGCACTTTGAACCCGGGCGGAGCCAGTGACTCTCTTTCCACGATGGTGAAAGAATACAATTTTCCCCTTCGACTCAGGGGATGTTCTTTTAAAGTCCCCTCTTGCAAGCACTCTATGCATAATGTTTGCTGGGGGAAATATACGGTTCCACAAGAATGGCATCGACTCCCCACGAGATGGGGTTGGCCATCTTCGGTGGAACACAGGGTCAAAATGGATGGATTAAAGGAAAGCAATTCTTCCTCCCAAGCATCAACCCTTTAATTAATGGTACGTAGTAAATAGCTTTCGACTGCAGCTTATCGCCCCTGTAAAATCCCCTCTGCCCCCCTTTCGCAAAGGGGGGGAACGGGGGGATTTGGGGATTACCCAAAAAGGAATTTTCATCGCCCGCGGGTGGGCGTTGGCCATGGGAAATTACGTTTAATTTAGTAGGGAAACTGTTGGGTTCTTATTAATAAAATCCTCTCAGAATATCCCGGCTAAAAATAGATCCAAAAGTTACATTAAAAGGAATCCCCATTCCGTGACGACCTCATTCACCAGTTTCAAGGTTTCCAGGGAATTTTTATTCTTCAAGGATACCCCGGCCACTAGGCAATTTACTAGGCTGACCGCTCCCGTTAGGGAGTTGAAGTAAGTAGAGGATTGATTTCCCACGAGCAAAACGAGGTCAGCGTTTTGCCCGATGGGGGAGATGGGGGTGTCCGTAATCGCGATCGTTTTGCAATGATT
>JACRCA010000067.1 GCA_016234425.1 Deltaproteobacteria bacterium
TATTCCTACATCCCATCCCTTACTTTTCTCAGGTTTAAGGTTTTCATTGCCTATCGGACCCCATACAGTGGCCGGGGCATAAAGCTGATAGAGAGAAGGGGCCTTGAAACCTGTACCGTAGGTTGCCTTTATCTTGGTGCCTGTCTTTTTGAAGAGATAAGCAGGGGCAATACGATAAGTAGTTTCACTACCAAAGCGGCTATGGTCATCTACCCTGATGCCCAGGGTAGCGAAGAAGCTCTCATAAAGCGCTATTTTATCCTGGATGTAAACCCCCTTTGTAGTAGCACTTTTTTCGGGGAAGATACTTTCGCCAGGTCCCCATTCGCTATCCCAGGAATACTCCGATTTCCCTCTTTCTTCCTCATATTCCACCCCCATGGTCAGGGTATTGGTCTTGTGGAGATAGAGATTATGCTGCCAGTCAACCTTCCACATCTTCCCATCATAGAAACCTCTTGATGAATCATAGGGACGCTGGGCATCTTTATCATCGCGGTAATCACTATCGTGGCTACTTAGAGAAAAGCCCAATTTTTGTTCCCACCGGCCATTGAAAAGGAGAAGACTACCTTGAGTTCTGAGAAAAAGCTGCCTCGAGTCCGAAACATAGTTGGGGTCGTCTTTACCTCTGCCTCCTCCCTGATCGAGGTCAGTCTTGGCATCAATGTACTTCGCAATAAAGTCAATATCGAGGTGCTCCGTAGGTGTAAACCCGAGCCTGGCAGAGAAGGAGGTGTTTTTGTGGCCGTCTTTTTCAGTGTTTCCATACTTTTCATGAGCAGTGGAGAAGCCCTGGGTATCCAGCCGGGAAATTCCCAATGAGTAATTGACCCACTTTGTTCCGCCACTAAGGCCGGCCGCTTCCCTGAAGGTATTGTAAGTTCCTCCCTCGAAGGAGGCAAAGAATTTTGGTTTCCCCTCCCCCTTTTTTGTGATAATGTTTATCACACCCCCAATAGCATCAGAACCGTAAAGTGTACTCTGGGGACCACGAATAATCTCAATCCTCTCGATATTGTCTACAGTGAGTCTGGAAAGATCATAGGAGCGACCTGGGCTCATAGGATCGTTCATTTTAACCCCATCGATCATGAACAGGGTGTGGTCGGATTTAGTTCCTCTAATGTAGATATCGGTTAATTGACCAGGTCCTCCGCTTTGAGAAACATCCAGCCCGGGAACGCTCCTTACAACCTCCAGAACCGTTTTGGCCTTCTTATTTTCTATCTCCCTTTCTGTAATTACCGTAACCGAGCTCGCAACTTCCTTCACTGGTTCCTCTATTCGCGTGGCGGTGACTACAACCTTCCCCAATTCCACTTCTTGTGCTCGTGCTGTTTTGGTTGTGGAAATCAATGCCGCCATACTCAAAAGAAAAACCCCTACGCAAACAACCTTCCTCATTCTTTTTTCCTCCTTTCCCGCGAAAGGTCGGAAAGCTCTCCCAAAAGGCCAGGTCTACTGGCTTAGGGCTCCCTAATCCCCACGCCTTCCCGGACAGGGTCCAGTGGCCGAATGAAGTGATTAGTGTAAGTGTCAGTGAGTAGTAAAGAAATTCTTACCGCTACACTGGCACTAAACACTGACACCCACCACTCCTTTCGTGTGGGTTTCGTTCCCATCACAGTTGCGGGGCAGCGGTGGCTCCACCACCTTCCCTAAGGCCTTTTAGATTAAGACTTTCTCAACCTCCTCTGAATTACTGAGTTCCTTCCATCCCAGTAAATATCTGCTTTGAGACTAAATATCTCTCCACCTCTTCTAATAACCGGGAATGATCAGGGATGAACACTGCCCCTCCTTCTCTAAGACGCTGGTAATAGGCCCTGGCCTCCCCCCCCGTAAAATCGTATTCCAGGTCATTTTCCAGAACGATCACTTTTTTCCCCTTCTCGACGGCAGCTATAGCTGCCTGAAGGTTTGCCAGATTCCCCCTGCCTATGTGAAATCGCTCCACCACAACAAGGTCAGCTTTCTCGATTAAATCTCTGTTCTCTTCCAAAGCGCTATAAGAGATGGGGGAAAAAGGCTTTTCCAGGGCCATCGGTAATCCGAGGGTTTTGCCGATTTTCTGATCGGTATCGCCGATATTCAGAACGCCCATGGAAAGCTTGTATCCTCTGAGCAACAGGCGCCGGGCCGAGTCTACCCCACTTCCCTCCCCGCAGATGAGATGGACTGTTTTTTGTGGTTCGGCTTTTTCCGGCCTGGCCTTTCCGACAGGCATGACCCGGGGGGCTCCGGTAATGGGGTTTTTCTCTATCATCACCGTGGTTTCATAAACCCGGCGAATGTTCTCCTCGGTGATCACCGCTGAGGGCGTCCCCATGGAAAAAATCGAGCCCCGGTGAAGCAGAACGATTCGATGAGAATACTCCGCGGCCCAATTTAAATCATGGGAAATGTTCAGGACCGTGAGTTTCTTCTCCCGGTTCAACTTCCGGATCAGCTCATTGATCTCTACCTGATGATTGATGTCTAAATGGGAAGTGGGCTCGTCGAGAAGGATAACTTTAGGCTCCTGAGCCAACGCGCGGGCGATCAACACTCGTTGTTTTTCCCCCTGGCTCAACTCCAAGAACAGCCGGTCTTCCAATTCGGCAACGTCGGTGAGGGCCATTCCTTCGCGGGCAATGTCCAGGTCTTTTTTCTTTTCCCACCCGAATCGCCCGAGGTACGGCGACCTGCCCATGAGGACGATTTCACCCGCGGTAAAGGAAAAGGGAACTTCCATCTCTTGGGGGACGACAGCAATCCGCTTGGCCACATGGGGGCGAGGAAGTTTCTTCAGGTCCTCCCCTTCCAGAAAGACTCTTCCGGCCTGCGGTTCGAGCAGACCATCCATCAATTTGAGCAGGGTAGTCTTGCCCGAGCTATTTGGTCCGATAAGACCCAGGATCTCCCCTTCCTCCAGGGAAAGAGTCAGATTGCCGAAGATCTCCCTGCCCGGGTAGCGAAAATAGATTGACTCCATCTTAACGATTGGCGGCAAAGCCTTTTCTCCTGAGAAGGTAAATAAAAAAAGGAGCCCCGCCAAGAGCAGTAACCACCCCAACGGGAATTTCCGAGGGCGCCATGATCGTCCGGGCAACCATGTCGGCCAGGACCAAAAGCAGGGCCCCCAGCAAGGCTGAGGCGGGAATGAGGAAGCGATGGTCCGGCCCCCAGATCATCCGCACCAGGTGGGGAACGACCAGACCAACAAACCCGATCAGGCCACTCACCGAGACGACCGCGCCAGTAATCAGGGAGGCAAAGATAAAGGCGGTCTTCTTCACCCTTTCCACTTCCACGCCCAGCTCGGAGGCTGTCTCCTCTCCCAGAGCCATGAGGTTGAGATCCTTAGCTAAAGAGAAAAGGACGGCACTTCCGAGTAGAAGATAAAGGAAGATGACCCCGAGAGTCTGAGAAGCGACGTATGCCAAGTTACCCATCAGCCAGAAAGTAACGCTGTGCAGGCGTTCATCGGTAGTTATGGAAATCAGGAACATAATGATGGCGGAGAAGAAGGAGCTGACAATGACTCCGGCCAGGAGCATGGTTTGGGAAGGGAGGCGCCCCTGTACCCGGGCGAGAAAATAAACAAATAGCAGGGTCAGCAGAGCCCCCCCGAAAGCGGCCCCAGGGATGGCGTAGCTACCCAAAATCGTCGATCCCAACCCGAATAGAATCGCCAGGATCGCCCCTACAGCTGCGCCGCTGGAAATTCCCAGGACGTAAGGGTCAGCCAGAGGATTCCGCAGGAGAGCCTGGAGTACAGCCCCGGCAATCGAAAGGGCTGCCCCCACGAGTGCTCCTGAGATTACTCGAGGCCAGCGGAGGTTAAGGATGATGGTTGAATCACCCCCTGTCCACTCAACTGAGGGGGTCAAGCCCAAAAAGTGATGCAGAAGGATGGACCAGGTTTTGGATAATTGAATCGAAACCGCTCCTGTAGAAACTGCCAGTACCCCGACGGCAATTAGGCAGCCGGATAGGATGATCATCCAAAAAAGCCACCTCTTGAAAGTCCAGCGAGCCATAGTAAATACGGGGTTCCAGGGTTCGAGGGTCCTGGGGTTCGAGTGGAAAAACGATTTCAGATTTTTTTTATTTCACTTGACCCCTTGAACCCTTTGCCCCTTGAACCCTATCTTCAAATGCTTCCGGATGAATGGCTTTAGCCACCTCCTCTAAGCCATCCACGATCCTCGGGGATGGGCGATGGATGAGGTCTGCATCAATGACCTGAATCCGGCCAGAACGGACAGCGGAGATCTCCTTCCATCGGTCCCACCATTGTTTTTGCTCTATCATTGGATCTCTCGATTTCATGGACGACAGGATGACCACTTGGGGGTCCTGGGCGATCACTTCTTCCATGCTAAAGCGGGGGTGTTTCCCCTTGGCGCTGGCGGCTATGTTGGCACCCCCGGCGAGGCGGATCAGATCGTCAATAAAAGTGCCCTTCCCGGAACTGATTAAAGGATCGTAATCCATGACATGGAGCACCCGAGACTGTGGCCGCCCCTGAATTTTCTCCTGGATGTTTTGCATCTTCAATTTCATGGAATTGATCACGTTCCTGGCGGCCAACTGAGAGAAGGTCACTTCTCCTATGTTCTGGATGGAAAGCATCACCTCAGACACGCTGCCAGGATTTGTAATGTAGACCGGAATCCCCAATTGGTCCAACTTATTGACGAAAGCCTTTAAGTCTCCGTCTGCAGACCCGATGACCAAATCCGGCTGCAAGGCGACAATCTTCTCCAGGGAGGGCGTGATATAACCCCCAATCTTCTCTTTCTTTAATGCTTCGGGGGGATAATTGCAGTATGTGCTTACGCCCGCAACTTTCTCCCCGAGGCCGATAGCAAAAAGGATTTCGGTTACGCTCGGGGCCAAGGATATGATGCGCTGAGGAGGACTCTTCAATTCCAGTTTTCGCCCGACCTCATCCGTAAAGGTAGCGGCGAAGGAATTACCGGCGGTAAAAGGAATCAGCAAGAAGATGAGGATATTTTTTCCCAATCTCCAACCCGCTAATAGTTCGGAGTTCAGAGTTGATCTACTAAATCATTTAAGTCTTTATCTCCGAACTCTTAACTCCGAACTCCGAACTTAAAATCTACCCATTGATTAATTTCACCAATGTCCAAGA